>JACCUC010000151.1 GCA_013812065.1 Thermoleophilaceae bacterium
GGGGAGCTCGGCTATGCCCGGGCCCGCGACGGCCAGCGCCAGAAGGATCGCGGCCGTCCCGCCGCCCACGACGCCGGCGAGCGCTCGGACTCGCCGGTGCGCGCCGAGAACCAGCAGCGGCAGCAACAGCCCCGCCGAGGCCTTGATCGCCGTGGCGGCCGCCGTCGCCGCGCCGCCCAGCGCGTCGCGCCGGCCGACCAGCAGCGCGACCGCGCCGGTGAGGACCAGCATCATCGGGAGGTCGTTGTGGCCGCCACCGACCCCCCACACCAGCAGCAGCGGGTTCAGCCCCACGTACAACGCCGCCGGTACGGGGTCTCGCCCGAGCCTGCGCGCCGTCCGCCACACGAGAGCCACCGTCCCGAGGCTCGCGGCCGCGGTCAGCGCCTTGATCGTCCAGAGCCCGGCGGCCACGCTGAGCGACGCGAGCGGGTAGGTCGCGACGGTGAAGAGGGGTCCGTACGGGTTGGGCCTCGACCGCCAGACCAGGTACGGACTCACCGGATCGGCGGCGAGCGCTCCCGCGCCGGGCGAGTAGGGGCTCGCGCCCTCGAGGGCGCCGACGCGGGCGGCGGCGAGGTATCCGAACAGGTCGGTGCTGAGCAGCACAGGCGCGAGGGCGAAGATCACGTGGAGCGCGGCGATCACCGCTACGGCCGCACGCGCCGTGACGCTGCCGGCCAGCGCCAGCACCCCGAGGTAGCAGGCTCCCATGGCGGCCAGGAGGAGCCACGCTCCGGCCTTCGAGAGCTCCACGCCGGGAAGGACGGCGAGCGGGCCGGCGAACCAGGGCGGAAAGCCCCCACGACTCGAGGGTGTCAGCGCCGCGGAGGGCGCCGTCGCGGCGCCGGCGGCGATCGCCAGGCCGCCGACCAGCAGGGCGATCAGGCAGAGCCAGGCGAGCGTCCGCCGCCGAGGGGAAGCCTTCAGGCGGGAACGAGCTCCGCCCGCAGCTCCCCGAGACGCTCCCGCTCGGCCTCGAGCCCCAGGCGACCTAGCAGCTCGTCGGCGAGCGCGAGATAGTCGGCGCCGAGCACGGGCCGGTAGTCGATGATCGACAGGCCCCGCTCGGCCGACTCGGCGTAGCGGATCGAGGCGCGGATGACCGAGTCGAACACCTTCTCGCCGAAGCGCTCGCGGAGCTGGCTGAGCGCCTCGCGCGAGTGCACGAGGCGCATGTCGGCGATGTTCATCACGACGCCGAGCCACTCGAGGTCGGGGTGGAGGTTCTCCTTCGCGAGCTCGATCACCTCGAGCGCCTGCTCCACGCCCTGGAGGGAGAAGTACTGCGCCTCGGTCGTGACGAGCGCGTAGTCGGCGGCGACCACGGCGTTGACGGTCAGCAGTCCGAGCGAGGGCGGGCAGTCGATGAGCACGAAGTCGTAATGGCGCTTGACCTCCCGCAGCGCCCGGCGCATCGTCATCTCCCGGCCCATCTTGCCGCTCAGCACGAGCTCCGACTCGGCGAGGCCGAGGTTGGCGGGAACGATGCCGCCGTGGATGGCGTCGACGGCCTTGGCCTGCCCGGCGAGGACGTCGGAGACCGTCGGCTCGGCGTCGGCGGGGACGTCGAAGTAGTCGGACAGGTTGCCCTGGGGATCGAGGTCGACCGCGAGCGTCTCGAGCCCTACGCGCGAGAGCACGTCGCTCAGGGTCCGGACCGTCGTTGTCTTGCCGGTCCCACCCTTCTGGCTCAGCACGGCGATTGTCGTGGCCATCGCTGAGCGACTATAGATCGCCCGGCCGATGCGTCACCGGCTGGCCGCGCGGACGCGGCGGGACCGACCCGGGGCCCCGCAGGGCCCCGGGTCGGGCTCCTCCCTCGACCGGCTCGTCGGGCGGCCGGGCTCAAGCCCGGCGGCGCCCGCTAGCGAACCGCGGTCCAGACCCCCTCGTGCGCACCGCGGCTCCGAACTCCGGTCAAGCTCATGAAGTAGAGGTGGAAGCGGCCGATGACGATCTCGTCGCCGTCGGAGAGCTCGTGCCACTCCGCACGCTCGCCGTTGACGAACACGCCGTTGAGGCTGCGGTCATCGAGCAGACGGGCGTGGTCGCCCTCACGGTGCACGACGGCGTGGCGCCGCGAGACCGTCGGGTCGTCGAAGCGAACGTGGGCGGCCAGACTGCGGCCGATGCGCGTGATGCCCTCCTGCAGAGCGAGCACTCGGACCTGGTCGTCCGCGTCGAAGGCCAGATAGTCGCCGTGCTCGGTGAGCGCCGCGCGCGTCTCAGCGAGCCACTCGGGGCGATCGTGCTCGGATGGGGTCTGCGCTTCGACCGTCGGGTGCTCGCCGAAGATCGAAGCGCGCTTGAACTCGCGCGAGCCGCAGCGCGGGCACGGAGGAACGTCGTCGCGCTCGAGCAGCGCGACGGGATATGAGCACTCCTGGCAGCGAAAGGTTCCAGCGCCCGCGAGGGTTCCTGACACAACCGTCTTCATGGGTCTCCTCCCAGAAGGGAGCGGGGAGTGTACCCGCTCGCACAAACCGGCGCAAGCGCGCGCTCCCGGGCCGACCGACCGACCTCGGTCGCCGTAGAATCTCCGCCGATGGATCCGGTGACCGTGCACGCTCACATCTCCGCTCCACGCAGCGACGTCTACGCGTTGATCGCCGACGTGGCGGCTCGACCCACGTGGTCCGACCACTTCGCCAAGGATTATCGCCTCGTCTCGCCGCGGTCGGTCGGCCCCGGTGCGGGCGGCCGCTTCCGCCTCGACGGACGGGGCGGAACCCGCTACGTCGACTTCTCCATCGTCGAGGCCAGCTCTCCGGGCCTAGTCGTCGACGAAGGCCGCACCGGCCGCCTCGGGCGCACGCGGTGGAGGGCCGAGTACGAGCTGACCGAGGCGGCACCGGGAGTGACGCGCGTCGACCTGACGATCTCGACCGATCCCGAGAATCCGATCGAGCGCCTGCGCGAGGCCGTCGGCTTCCGTCGCTTCGTGCGACGGGGGTCCGACAAAGCGCTCGATCGCCTGCGCCGGATACTCGAGGAGGGTGGGGACGAACCGGCCGGTCGGGCAACGATCGCCGGCTACGAGCCGCGCAAGGCGGCCCGCTTCGGCACGTCATCCGGCCGGCGGTTCGGGGGCGATCTGGAAGGAGGCGCGCTGCCCGCGGAGCGGCCCGGCCCCGGACGGGTTGGCGAGTAGATGGTTGATTCCACGGCCGCGTGCGTCCGGGGGCGCGTCATCCGGATGGGCGTTGTCGTGGAATCAGCCATCTAGACTGACCGCCCCGTGTCCAGCAGTCACCGCAGAGCCCGGCGCACTCTCAGGGGCTTTCTCGTCGTGCTTGTGCTCGGGACGTCGGCCTGCGGGGAGCCCGGCGACGATCGCGCCTTCGTGCCCGGCGAAGCGGCGCGCGAGGGCATCGCCGCCGAGCTCGGCGGGATCGACTACGAGGTCTTCGTCACCCGCCAGCTCAACGTCTTCGATCCCGAGGACGAGCAGTACTACCGCGGACCGCCGGCTCCGCCCGGGAGCGCCTACTACGGCGTCTTCCTGCGGGCCTGCGCGCTCGAGAACCTGGAGCGAACGGTCAACACCTCGACCGCGATCAAGCTCGTCGACATCCGCGGGCAGGAGTACAAGCCGATGCCGCTCGACCTCGACAACGCGTTCGCCTACCGTCGCGAGTCGCTCGGGAGGGGCGAGTGCTTTCCGAACTCCGCGTCGGCGTCCTCCTACGGGCCCACGGGCGGGGCGATGCTCCTCTTCCGCATTCCGGTGGCCGAGACCGAGAACCGTCCCTTCGAGCTCGAGATCGAGGGCGAGCCGCCCGCGCCCCGCCGCCCGCCGCGGGTGGCCCGCTTCGAGCTCGACCTCTAGTACCGAGCTCGCCAGAGGAGAAGCTGGCCCGTGACCTGGCTCGACATTGCGATCCTCGGCTTCGCGCTGCTCATGGCGACGTGGGGCTTCGCCCAGGGCCTGGTCGTCGGGGCGATGTCGCTGGCGGGCTTCGTGGGCGGCGCGCTGCTCGGCTCGCGGATCGGCCCGCTGCTGCTCGAGGAGGGCGCCCGGTCGCCGTTTGCTCCCCTGGTCGCGCTCGTCGGGGCGCTGCTCCTCGGCGGAGTGCTCGCCATGACGCTCGAGTTCGCCGGCTACCACCTGCGCCGGCGACTCGGGGAGCGGCTCGGCGTGCTCGACGGAGTCGGCGGGGCCGGGTTGATCGCCTGTCTGGCGCTCGTGCTGGTGTGGATCGCCGGCGCGGTCGCGCTCCACACCGCGGGTATCCGCGACGTGCGCCGGACCGTCCAGCGCTCGCAGATCCTGCAGGCACTCAACGATACGCTGCCGCCCTCGGGGCCGATCCTGAACGCGCTCGCGCGCTTCGATCCGGTGCCTGAGATTAGGGGGCCGGCGCCCGACGTGCGCCCGCCGGACCGCGCGATCGCCCGCGACCCGCAGGTCCGTGCGGCGGGGCGCAGCGTCGTGCGCATCCTCGGGACGGCGTGTGGCCTGGGCGTGCAGGGCTCGGGCTGGGTCGCCGACAGCGGCGTCGTCGTCACCAACGCGCACGTCGTCGCCGGGCAGGACGACACGCGCGTCGAGCTGCGCGACGGCAGCACCCACGACGCCGAGGCGATCTGGTTCGACTCCCGCAACGATCTCGCCATCCTGCGCTCGAGCGGGGTCGCGGACGCCGGCACGCCGGCACTGGAGCTCGACGTCGACGAGCCGGCGGGAACCTCGGCGGCGATCCTCGGCTTCCCCCAGAACGGCCCCTTCACCGTCCGCGCGGGCCGGCTCGGCGAGACCCAGAGGGTGTCGAGCCAGGACTCCTACGGCATCGGACCGGTCCAGCGGCGGATCACCTCGCTGCGCGGCCGGGTCCGATCGGGCAACTCGGGCGGGCCGATGGTCGACGGCAGCGGTGACGTGGTCACGACGATCTTCGCGTCGGCGGCGACTCGCCCGGGCACCGGCTTCGGGGTGCCGGCGTCGATCGCCAAGGACGCGCTGTCACGGGCCGACGAGCGGGTCGGGACCGGGCCGTGCGCGTCCGGTTGAGAGCGGCTGCGCCGGACGCCCACTCCGGCCTCTAACCTGATCCGGGTATGGCCAAGACGCTCGTCATCGCCGAGAAGCCGTCCGTCGGACGAGACCTGGCGGCCGCGCTTCCCGGCACCTTCACGGGCAGCCGCGACAAGTCGCACCTGGTCGGCGACGACTACGTGATCTCGTGGGCGGTCGGGCACCTCGTGGGCCTCGCCCCGCCCGACGACTACGACCCCAAGCTCAAGAAGTGGCGCTTCGCCGACCTGCCGATCCTGCCCGAGCACTTCAAGCTCGTCCCCAACGACGAGCGGGCCAAGAAGCAGCTCTCGGTGCTCCACCGGCTCATGCGCGACGATGACACCGACGTGATCGTCAACGCCTGCGACGCCGGACGCGAGGGCGAGCTGATCTTCGCCTATGTCCGCGACACGGCGAACGTCGACAAGCCGGTGCAGCGACTGTGGCTCTCCTCGATGACGCGCGCAGCGATCCGCGACGCCTTCGAGCGCCTGCGCCCCGGCGAGGAGATGGAGCTGCTCGAGGCCGCCGCGCGCTCGCGCTCGGAGGCCGACTGGGTCGTGGGGATGAACGCCACGCGCGCGGCCTCCATTCGGCTGCGCGCCGCCTTCGACGGCGCCGTCTCGCTCGGCCGCGTGCAGACGCCGACGCTGGCGTTGATGGTCCGCCGCGAGCAGGAGATCCGCGACTTCAAGCCCGAGCCCTACTGGCTCGTCGAGGGTCGCTTCGCCGCGAGCGGCGAGCGGCTCTACAACGGGCGCTATCTGGGCGGCAAGCGCCTCGGGAGTGAGGACGACGCGGCGGCGATCGTCCGCGACTGCCACGAGCAGCCCGGAGAGATCACCAAGCTCGAGAAGAAGGAGGAGCGCGAGCGACCCCAGCTCCTCTACGACCTGACCTCGCTCCAGCGCCACGCCAACACGCGGTTCGGCTTCTCGGCGCGGCGCACGCTCGCCGCCGCCCAGCGCCTCTACGAGGAGCACAAGGCGATCACCTATCCGCGCACGAGCTCGCGCTTCCTGACCGGCGACCTCGTGGGCGAGATCCGGCCGACCGCCGAGCTCGTGGGGCGGGACGCACCCGAGTACGCGGCGGGTGCGCGCTACGTAGCGGGGCTCGAGAAGCTGCCGCTCGGCCGGGTCGTCAACGACGCCAAGGTCGAGGACCACCACGCGATCATCCCGACCCGTTCCGAGCACGACGTCGGCCGCATGGGCGAGGACGAGCGCCGCGTCTACGACCTCGTCGCCAAGCGCTTCCTCGCGATCTTCCATCCCGAGGCGGTGTACGAGCGCACGCGGGTCGAGACCACGGTGGCCGCGCAGCACGTCTTCCGCACGAGCGGGCGGGTCATGCTCGAGGCGGGCTGGCGCTCGGTCTACGGCGAAGAGGCACGCGGCCCGGGGGAGGGCTCCTCAGACGACGACACGGGCGGTGACCAGCTGCTGCCCCGCCTCGACCACGGCGAGTCCGTCGAGACGCGCTCGGTCGAGTTCCTGCGCAAGGAGACCCAGCCTCCCCGGCGCTACTCCGAGGCCTCGCTGCTGGCCGCCATGGAGACCGCCGGGCGCGACGTCGAGGACGCCGAGGTGCGCGAGGCCATGAAGGACTCCGGGATCGGTACGCCGGCGACGCGCGCGGCGATCATCGAGCGGCTGATCGACGTCGCCTACATCGAGCGGGAGGGTCGTGCCCTGCACGCCACCGAGAAGGGCATGCAGGTCGTCGGCCTGCTCGGCTCGCACCCGCTGACCTCGGCGGAGCTCACGGGCGACTGGGAGCGCCGCCTCGGCCTGATCGAGCAGGGCCAGGACTCACGGCCCGCGTTCATGCAGGACATCGCGCGCTTTGCCACCGACACCGTCGCCGAGCTCGACAAGCTCAAGGACGTCAAGATCGAGCGCGCCAACCTCGGTCCGTGCCCGATCTGCGGCCGCGACGTGATCGAGAACCGCAAGGGCTACTCGTGCTGGTCGAAGGAGGATCCCGGCTGCGGCTTCGTCGTCTGGAAGCGCAAGGCCGGCAAGACGCTGCCGCCGGCGGTCGTCAAGGAGCTGATGGAGAGCGTGCGCCGCTCGCGCGAGGCCGGCGAGGAGCCGGGCGTGGGGCGGACCGAGAAGCCGGTCACCGGCTTCAAGGGGCGCTCGGGGAGAACGTTTCGCGCGAAGCTCAAGCTCGAGAAGGATGAGGAGAGTGGGCGCTGGCGGGCGGACTTCGACGAGGAGTGGGCCCGGGAGCCGCGCGATGCCGGCGTCGAGGGCGAGTCGGAGGCCGTGGACGGCGAGGATGGGGCAAAGGCCGGAGGCCGCCGCCGGACGGGATCGCGCAGCGCCGGCGGCGGCGACGGACGCTCGAGCCGCGGCAACGGCAAGGGTGGGGCGACTCGCAAGCCGGCGGGGACGGCCAACGGCCAGGGCGCAAGGCGCCGGCGGACGACGAGCCGCTGAAGCCCGCGTGGTTTCGGGGGCGACTCCGCCGCGCCACCAACGCCGGAGCCATTCAGCGAGTGCGGCGTTAGCGGAAGTTGACCACTCCGAGGATCAGCAGCAGCAACAGCGTGCCGACGAGCGAGACGAGGAGCGAGCCGAAGCAGCCCAGCCGCCTCGAGAAGAAGGCGAACATTCAGGTCCTCGCTCGAAACGAGTGGAGCAGGTGCTCTCGTAGGGCGGAGCGCATGTCGGGCCTCATACCCGTGCGCTTGGACGCTTACCCCACCCCTCGGGCTTCGCACGCTGCGGACAACTCGTCAGCTCGTACGCGCGAGCTCCTCGTGCCCGGCGTCGGCGAGCGGATGGATCAGCCTCGGCGCGCTGCCCTCCTCGACCACGATGCATCGCCCCGGCCAGTACGGGCTGTCGCCCGGGCGCGTGGCCAGGAAGAGGGGCTGGTAGACCCAGCTTCCGGTGTTGATGAGCCGTGTAGGAGGCCGGCCCCCACGGGCGGGAAGCGTCCACTCGTCCACGTCGCCGGGCAGTGGGCCGGGACGATGGGTGTGCCCGAATATCACGTGCTCGGCGTGGATGTCGAGGCGGCGGACGACCTCGGCCGTCGCCTGAAGGCCCGCGCGGCGCAGTGCGTGGCCTGAGATGTCGGGGTCGAACGGGCCGAGGCCGAGGCGGTTGAGCGCGGCGATCGCGCTTGGAATGGCTTTCGTAAGTAGGCGGTCGCCGAGCTCGGCGGGCGCGGGCGTCGATCGGGCCGCCGGCGTCGGCGAGGAGCCGCTTCGATCGGCAACTGCGCGACGGGGGCGACCGACCCCGTCGCCGTGCTCGACGTCCGGCCCGCGGCTGCTCAGTCGCTCGTAGACGCCCATCGAGATGCCTCCCGCCCGTCCTTGCCCGATCGACTGGCCGCGCCCGATCGTCGTCGAGGCCAGGTAGACCGGTGAGACCACGCGCTCGTAGTCGACCGGAGCGCTGCCGAGCCCGGGGGGGCCTCCTCTGAGCCGGGCGGAGAGCGCAATGGCCAGGCACTCGACCATCGGGACGGGGGAGTGGGCGTCCATGTAGTGGCCGTGGGTGGCGTAGACACCCTCGTCGAGCCACAACCCGGGGTAGGCGAACTCGAGCCGCACGGGAGCGAGGTCGCGCGCGAGGCGGGCGAGGGGATGGGCGGGCGCAGGCGATAGCCGCTGCTCGAGCGACTGCAGCCCATCCCCGCCGCCGATCGACGCGCACAGCGGCCCGACGAGCGCGTGGTCGTGGTTTCCGGGCACGAGCACGATCTCTCGCGCGCCGGTGAGGGCATCGGCGAGCTCCTCGAGCAGCGGGCGAGCGAGCGCGAGCGCACCGGCCAGGGAGCGCTCGCGGAGCTCGAAGATGTCGCCGAGGAGCACGAGACGGTCTGCGCCCCGGACGGCCTCGATGAGCCGCGGGCGCACCTCGGGACGCCGCGCCAGGTCGCTGCCGACGCGGACGCCGAGGTGGAGGTCGGAGACGACGACGGTGCGCACGCGGTCATCGTGGCAGTCGGCGGGCGTCGCTCCGGGCGGGGCTAGCCTCGCCGAGCACGTGGTCTCCCTCTTCTGTCGTCACAACCGCTTCACGGCCGACTGCCCGCTCTGCTCCCGAGGGACGGTGCTCGACTCGGGCGCCGAGCGGTCGGGGCG
>JACCUC010000153.1 GCA_013812065.1 Thermoleophilaceae bacterium
GCGCTGCGGCGCCGGCGGGCCTGGACGCGCGGCTCGCCCGGGCCCGCCGCCGAGCCCGGAGCTCGCGCGTGCGAGTAGCGGTCGTCGCGGAGCAGCCGTTGACGAGCTCCTCGACCCAGTTCCGGGCCCTCGAGCACCTTTCGCGACTGCGGGCGCGTCTCGGGGAGGTCGACGCCTTCACGCTCGACGACGATGCCGAGCGTGGCCGCGGGCGGCTGGATCAGGTCCGCTTCTTCGCTCGCCACGCCGTCCGCTACGTGCGTCGAGCGCAAGAGCTCGAGCATGCCCTGCGCGGCTACGACGCCGTGCTCGTCCAGCGCGGCGTCTATCCGATGGGGCCGGGGTTCGCCGTTCGCGGGCTCGAGCGCTTCGAGGGGCGCGTGGTCCTCGATCTCGACGACGCGGTCTTCGAGCTCGCCCCGGTGGTCGCCGCCAAGGGCCGGGCGGGGCGCTGGCTCTACGGACCCCAGCAGGCGCTGAGGCTGCTGCGCCGCGCCGACGCGATCGTCGCGAGCACGCAGGCCCTCGCCGACCTGCTTCCCGACGGGCGGCGTGCCGACGCCATCCTCCCCACCCTTCCCAACCCGGAGATCTTTCCGCGGGTCGAGCACAGCGCGGAGCTTCCGCTGCGGGTCGGGTGGGCCGGCAACCCGGGCAACGTGCCCTATCTCGATCCGCTGGCGGGCGCCTTCGAGCGCCTTGAGCGCGAGGGCGTCGCGCGGCTCGAGGTCGTCTCCTCGCAGCCTTGGCGCTCCGGCCCCTCGACGTTCTCGCGCTGGCGCCTTGAGGACGTGCCCGCCTTCTTCGCCCGCTTCGAGGTCGGGCTCATGCCGCTCCCGGACACCCCATACACTCGCGCCAAGGCCGGCTTCAAGCTGCTCCAGTACATGGCCGCCGCGGCGCCGGTGGTAGCAAGCCCGGTCGGCGTCAACACCGAGCTCGTCGAGCGCTCGGGCGCGGGTTACTTGGCGACCGAAGCCGAGGAGTGGGAACACCACCTGCGCCGCCTCGCCGCCGACCCGGCGCTACGGCGCGACCTCGGTGCGCGCGGACGGGCCTTCATCGAGCGTTACGCCGACCTCGACGCCCAGGCCGACACGCTCGCCCGGCTCCTCGCCGGCTGACGCCCACGGAATGTCGTCAGCGACTGTGAAGCCATAATCGCGCGAAGCGCGCCGGACTCGAGGTAACCTCCGGGACCGTCGCGTCACGGTGCTCTGGACGCGTATCGACTGCTGACTGCTTTCGAAGTCGCGCCTCCGGTTCTCAGACCGGTGCGACGGCGGGGTCGGCGATCAGCTGGGTGAGCAACCGCCGAAGCGACCGTCCGTATCGATCGGGATCGTGCCGGCGCCGCACCCGTCTGCGGCGGCCTTGGCGACGCTTCTCCGTTCCACCGGATCGGCGTGCTGCTAGCCCTCACACTGAGGCGGTGCCTCAGTGACAGTGTCCCCCCACGGGGGATCATGATCGCCGAGGGCGTCCCAACGAACGCGATTCGCCCAAGAGCGGCGGACGGCTCCTACAACGGCGGGAGGGCGACGTGAGCGAGTTGGCGCGTCGGATATCCAGGCTCAGGCTGGCGTCCGCCGCCAACTCGGCGGCAAGTTACGCGCCACCTCGATCTCCCCGACGAACTCGACCGCCTCCCGCGGCCCGTGGCCCTTCACCCACTCGGCCATGCGCCGGATGCCCGTCCGCAGGTCGACCGGGTCCGGCGGATCGAATACGAGCTTGACCTTGGAGTGGTCGGAGAAGGCGTGGACCACCTCGTTGCGCGCGGGGAGGTGCTCGACCTCGAGCGGTACGTCGAACGCGCTCGAGATCTCCTCGGCCAGCTCGAGGATCGTGTAGGGGGTATCCGCTCCGAGGTTGAAGACCTCGTTGCGAGCGGCCCCCGCCAAGGGACTGCGTGCGATGATCGGTGCCACGTCGGTGATGTAGGAGAACGCGCGGGACTGCGTTCCGTCGCCGAAGACCGGCATCGACCGACCGGAGAGCACGGCGTTCATGAAGATGCCGATGACGTTTCTGTACCGGTCGGCGATGTTCTGGCGGTCGCCATAGACGTTATGCGGCCTGAACACGGTGTAGTCGATGCCGAACAGCTCGTGGGCTGCGGCCAGGTCGAGTTCGACGGCGTACTTGGAGACGCCGTACGGGTCCTCGGGCTGCGGGATCTGGTCCTCGGTCATCGGGACCTGTCCCGCCCCGTAGACGGCGATCGACGAAGTGAAGACGAACCGCTCGACGTCGTTCGTGATCGCCTGGTTGAGCAGGTACATGCTGGCTTCGAGATTCGTGCGGTAGTTGAACGCCCGAATGAAGTGAGAGAGCCCCTCCGCCGCGTACGCTCCGAGGTGGTACACGTACGCGAAGGGACCGTGGTCACGCCAGAGTGAATCCACGAACTCGGCCGAGCGCAGGTCGCCCTCGACCCAGGTCGCCTCCGCGGAGACGTTCTCGATGAACCCTCCCGAGAGGTCATCGGTGGCAACGACCTCCATGCCGAGGGCGAGGCATTCGTCGGCCACATGGGAGCCGATGAACCCGGCCGCGCCGGTGACCAGAGCCCGGCGGGGCTCTTCGTTCGGCCGCTCGACCGCGGCGGGACTGCAGTCGCCGGGCACGGGCGAGCAGGATAGCGCTGACTCCTTCTCCTCGAACGGCTCTCAGGGGTAGGCCGGCAGTAGATTTGGTCCCGAGAGTCGACCGCTTCGAGGCGCAGCCGCGCCCGAGTCAGACAGAGAGGCTATGGGATTTCGTCGGCGAAGAACGCGCGATCCGCCGGCGGAGGCTCCTAAGTCAAACCCGCGCACTCGGGACGGTGCCGGTCTCGAGTGGCGTGAAGCTATCGTCCACCACCACCACTCGGCCACGGCCGCGCACGCCTCGGACTTCAAGTACCGCTGGGTCGGGCGTAACCGCGTCCCGCCTGCTCGCCCGCAACGCAGATGCACGCCAGCTTCTGTGCCGGGGGCCCGCGATTCTGGCCTACGTCGGCTACGCGGCGGCGCGAGACCGGACGCTCGCGCCCGTCCGCGGGCGCCTGCAGGGTGCACGCGAGTGGCGCTCGTCCCGACGCTCGGGCGCGGCCGGACGACGTGCGGTCGAGCTCGCGCCGCCCCGCGGGCTCGGCGCGGCGC
>JACCUC010000161.1 GCA_013812065.1 Thermoleophilaceae bacterium
TCGCGTGGAGCGACGCGCGCGGCACGTCCCGGTGGGCCTTGGCCGCGACGTCGACCGCGGTGGCTTCGGCCGCGGCCGCGCTGACCTTGGGGGTCACATCGAGGCGGTCGATGGGCGCGACCTCTCCGCTCGCGGAGAGCACGTCCTCCCGCGCGTCGACGTTGACCACGAGCTCGCCGGCGATGACCGGCACACCCCGGTGAAGCTGCTGGAGGCGGACGCTCGAGCGACCCTTGGTCAGGCGATCGGTCTCCTCGACCCGAAGCTCCCGCGTCGCGTCGCCGAGGCCGAACGCCTTGGCGTTCTCGTCGACAAAGGCGCGGGCGGCGGCGGGCGCTGAAGCAGCCCCGGTCGCGGGGATCGGCTCGCCGGGCTCGGTGCCGATGAATCGGACCTTGCCGGTCTCCTCGTGGGCCTTGACCTCGACTCCCTCACCGAGACTTCGCTCGAGTGCGGCGGCGCGCGCGTCGCCGGGGCGCGGCCGGGGAGGCGAGGGGCGCCAGCGCGAGGAGGGCGGTAGCTGTCATCCCGGCCAGCCGTCCACCGCCAGTGCTCCTGCCGATCATGCCCCGCCTTTCTCGCCCGAGCGCGCGCCAACGAACGATCGAGCCATACCCCCGTCCGCGGCTCTCAATCTCTGGTCGCAGCGATCATATAGAGGGACGGCTCAGTCCACCACCGACGCCACCGCCGCCCGCGCCGGGCGCACATGCACCCGCTCGCCCACCTCGAACAGCTCGAGCGACGGCAGCTGCACCAGCACCATGCCGCCCACCTCGTGGCGCAGGCGGTAGAGCACGTCATGGCCGCGGAACTCGCGCTCGATGACCTCGGCGTTGCCGAGGCTGTCGACGCGGAGGGCGAGCTGCTCGGGGCGAACGGCGACGTGGACCGAAGCCTTGGACGCCGTCGCGCCGCCCGGACCCGCTGCGCCGCCGCGCGCGTCGAAGCTCCCGAGCCAGGTCTCAACCGCCCGATCGCCGCGGGGAACGCCGGACAGGACGTTGACCTCGCCCAGGAACCCCGCGGCCCAGCGATCGGCCGGGCGCGCGTAGACCTCCTCCGGCGCCCCGGTCTGCACGATCCGCCCCGCGCGCATGACCGCGAGCCGGTCGGCCAGCGAGAGCGCCTCCTCCTGGTCATGGGTGACGAGCACGGCGGTCGCCTTCGCCTCGCGGAGGATCAACTCGACCTCGCGCCGCAGGTCGGCTCGCAGGGTGGCGTCGAGACTCGAGAACGGCTCGTCGAGCAGGACGAGCTCGGGTTGGGGCGCGAGCGCCCGGGCCAGGGCCACCCGCTGGCGCTCCCCGCCCGAGAGCTCGTGTGGGAGCCGATCGGCCTTGTGCTGGAGGCCAACCAGCTCGAGCGCGGTACGGGCCTTCGGCGCCGCGGCGTTGCTCCTCGCGCGCCGGCGCTCCTGCCGAGACAGCCCAAAGGCGACGTTGCGCTCGACGGTCAGATGCGGGAAGAGGGCGTACTCCTGGAACACCATTCCGATCCGCCGCTGCTCGGCGGGAACCCACGTGCCCTCGCCGGCCACGAGCCGGTCGCCGACCCGAACCTCCCCCGCGCTCGGGCGCTCGAACCCGGCGACCAGGCGCAGCAGGGTCGTCTTGCCGCACCCGCTCGGTCCGAGCACCGTGAAGAGCTCGCCGCGGGCGATGTCGAGGCTGACGTCCCGCACCGCCTCGGTCGCCCCGAAGGCCTTGGCCACCCCTCGCAGGCAGACGCTCATGGACGGCCAAGCGATCGCCGAAGCCCGATCATGACCGCAGATATAGCCGATCGCGCGCCGATCATCCGGCGCCCAGCCCCTCGGCGGCGCTGCGGGCACTCCGATCCGAGCGCACGGTCAAGCGCAGCACCATCGGAGCCGCGACGGCCACGAGCACCAGCGCGGCCGGTGCCGCCCGCGAGTAGGCCGACACCGACGTGGCGGTCCAGACCTCGGTGGCGAGCGTGTCGAACCCGATCGGACGCAGCAACAGGGTGGCCGGGAGCTCCTTCATCGTGCTCAGGAAGACGATCGCCGCGCCCGCGAGCAGACCGGGCGCGGCGAGCGGCAGGGTCACGGTGGCGAACGCGCTCCGGGGCCCGCGACCGAGCGCCCGGGCGGCCTCCTCGAGCTGGGGATTGACCGCCACCAGCGCCGTGCGGGCTCCCGAGAGGGCCTGGGGCAGGAAGCGGACGAGGTAGGCGAACATGAGCACGGCGACCGTTCCGTATATCGCGCCGGCGTAGCGGGCGGCGAAGAAGACGAGCGCGAGCGCGATCACCACTCCGGGCAGGGCGTTCGCCCCGTAGGCGAGGCGCTCGAGGCCGCGCGTGAGGGGGCGCGGGTCGCGGACGACCAGCAGGGCAACCGGTAGGGCGGCGACGGTGGCGATCGCCCCCGCCCCCACCGAGACCGTCAGCGAGTTGACCGCCGGTGCGACGATCTCTGGCGATAGGCCCGCCCCCGCCACTCCGCGCACGGTCCAGAGGCCGAGCACGCCGACCGGCAGCGCGAGCGCCAGGCCCACGACCACCGCGCAGAAGGCGACCGCCGCCGGTCGCCGGCGCCCGAGCGCCTGGCGCGCCGCCGGACGAGAGGCGGTAGACGCGGCCCGCGGAGCCGCCCGTCCGCGCGCCCGCACCTCGAGAGCCAGGACGATCACGGTCAGGGCCACCAGCACCAGCCCGAGCACCGCGGCCGGCGTGCGGTCGAACAGCGTCCTGTACTGCTGGAAGATCACCCGCGTCAGCGCGTCGAAGCGCATCAGCGAAACGACCCCGAAGTCCGACAGGGCGTAGAGCGCGGCGAGCAGGGCGCCGGCTCCGAGCGCCGGCCGGGCCAGCGGGAGCGTCACCCCGAAGAGCACGGCGCGCGGCGATCGACCGAGCCCGCGGGCCGCCTCCTCGAGCGCGGG
>JACCUC010000180.1 GCA_013812065.1 Thermoleophilaceae bacterium
CGAGCCGGGCCGTCTCATCGTTCTGCAGGGTGTACGGCCCAACGCCGCCGACCAGCAGCTCGTTCGCCGGCTTGTCGGCGCCGGGCACGAGGTCGCCCACCCCGGCCTGGGAGGCGCCGAACTCGCCGCCAATTGCCGGCGTCGGGTCGTTCACGGTACCGAAGTGGCGGCTGTTACTCCCGCTCAGGGCGAAGCCGCTTCCGTCGTCGACTCGGAAGCGGTTCTGACCGGGCGACGGCAGGAAGAGATCCGGAAAGCCTGTCGAGTCGAGGTCGCCCGGTGCGGGCCCGCTGTTGAAGGACCACGCGAACTGGGCTCCGGGTTGGGGCTCGGGGCTCGTGTAGTTCCGCACGACCGACAGCCCCTGGGGCTTGCTCGGGTCGACGAGGAAGCCCGCTCCCGCGTCCTTCCCCGAGTCCGGATCGGGAGCCGCGATCGGGTAGTCGGTGCTGCGCGCGGCGATGACGAAGTCGGGAAGCTTGTCGCCGGTCGTGTCGCCGACGCGGAACACGTTCCCGCCGAACTCCTGGCTGTTCGCCTGGGGCATGGGATTGTCGATCGTCCTGTACGGCTCGTTGAGGGGCGTGTTGGGATCGCCGGTGATGTTTTTCCCTGAGTAGATCCAGGCACGCCCCGTCGTGCAGTTCTTTCCTGGGGCCACTTTTACGGCGCACTCCGAGGTCGGCGCCCTTGCGGCGACGCTGTCCCTCGACTGCTGGTAGTTACGTGCGGTGACGACGATGTCGGGAATGTCGTCGTCGTCCACGCTCCCCCGGCGCACCTTCGGCGGCAGGTCAAGCTCGGAGGGGCAATCCGCCCTTCCGGCGTCGTGGCCCTCCTGGGGGCTTCCCTTGCAGGCCGGCAGGCCCGAGGGCGACATGACGAGCCGCCCGAAGTTCGCCCCGCCGACGTCGGGCTGCGCGTCGGGCTGCGCGGCCCGCTCGAGTGGCGGCATGTCGATCTTCTTCAGGACCTTTCGGGTCTTCCCGTCGAAGACGTAGGCGCGGCCGACCTTTTTCCCGGGCCCCTGGAAATCCGGATGGCCGATGGCGTCTCCGTCCGCATCCACCGTCAGGGCGCGTGAGCCGGCAAGGATCTCGGGGATTCCGTCGGTCCCACCGATGGCGCCGCAGATCTTCGCGCTACCACCGGTGCAGCGGCCGATGTCGGGCATCGTCTCGACGTAGATGAACGCGAGCTCGACGCCCAACCCCTCGCCCTCGGGGGGCGTGATGGTGTCGATCTTCTGGCGGCTCGTGCCGTCGAAGATGTGGATCTCGCCGTCGAAGTTGCTCTGGCTCTGGGCCACCAGTAGCTCGCGAGCCGGGTCGTCGTTGAGGTTGGCGCTCGTGACGCCCCAGCCGAAGTTCGGTGCGGCGGTCTTCTCCGGGTCGGTGCCTTCGGGGTCGCTTCCTTCCGGATGCGGTGTGTCGATGCGCTGGACGTCGTAGTTGAGCGGCAGCCCGGGCCCCTGGGCGAGGGCCGGGGCGGCCGCGACGGCGGCGCAGAGGGCGCCTGCGACGAGCGCCAGTGCGGGGCGGGTGAGCCCATGAAGGGAGGAGGAGAAGTTCACTGTGGGGAGATCCTTCCTAGCTTCTCGAGGGAGACAAGGCTTGGAGTGCGCGAAGCGGCGCCGGGGGCGGCGCCGAGGACTCGGCGGGGCCGCCCGAAGGCGGCCCCGCCGAAGAGATGGACGTAACGGGGAGGACTATCCGGCGAGCGCCCGGCGCCTCCGCACCTCCGCGACCGCGAGAGCGGACAGCAGTCCTACGAGGCCCAGGCCGAGCAGGGCAAGGCCGATGGAGGCGCCCGATCCGCCGTCGTCGGGAGAACCGTCACCCGCGTCCAGCAGCGACGGCGCCTTCCCGGAGCGGAAGCCGCTCCAGAGATCGCCGGTCGCGGCACGCTCGGACGGCCCCTGCCCGGCCGAGCCGTCGGCGGCGGTCGTAGTCCGCCCCGCGCCGCCGGCGCGTCGATCGGCGGGTGCGAGGGAGTCGACGAAGACGGGGCGTCCCGCGGCGTCAAGGATCACGCCGCGCTCGCTCCCGGAGGCGGCACCGCCGTCTCCGCTGTTCCCGCCGCCGGAGCCGCCGCTCCCGGAGCCGCCGTCAGAGCCGCCGCCGGAGCCGCCCGCAGACGATCCGCCGCCGGTGGTGCGTGTGCGCGCTGCTTCGCCGCCCTGAAAGCCGCCGCTGGAGCCGCCCGCAGACGATCCGCCGCCGCGGGTGGTGCCGGTGGTGCCGCCGCCGGTGGTGCGTGCCCGCGCGGGTTGCGGGATCACGAACACGTTGATCGGCTGGCTAGAGCGCTCGTCCGATCCGGCGGGTGACCGAGTGGTTGTGCCCGCCGGGCTGCTCTGGATGCTCGGCTCGCGGAACCGCTGGGGGTTGTTGGTTCCTCCTGAGGGAGGCTCGGTGGAGGATGGCGACGCCACCTCGAACGTCGTGCGCGCGGAGGGCGACCCGTTGGAGCTTGTCGCCAGCAGCGTGTAGGAGCCGGGCCGGTTGGGTGCCGCCATCTGGGTCCGGAAGGTCCCGGTCTTTCTCACCGCCACTGGGCCGCCGGCGGCGCCGGCCGGGTCGGTCCTGAGCGTCACAGCGTTCTTGTCCTTGGTCGAGAAGTAGTGGCCGGAGACGATCATCGTCTCGCCCTTCTCGTACGACAGCTTGTCCGTCTTCATGCCCGGGCTCGGGTTGCAGGCCCACGCCACCGCGGCTGGGACGAGCAGGGCGGCCATCACCGTAAGGACGACCACCAGCCGGCGAGGACTCGCAGCGATCAGGCTTCCGATCTGTGATGTCTGTTTCATAGTTCCCTTGCCCCCATGGTTCCCCCTCTTGTTGGTCCCGGCTCTGACGGCGGCAACTATACGCCCGAAATCGGCTGGAGGTAAGTGTCGGAAACACATAGCGATCAGGGAGCCGGCCCGCCCGGCTGGGGGCTCGCTCGGCGTCAGTCCGCGACGCCTTCGGTCCCCGGACCGACGAAGACGAGCGTCTGGTGGTCGAGCCGGCCAGCCTCGATCCGATCACCGAGCTCGTCGAGCGGGCACCGCAGGATGCGTTCGTCGGGCCAGGAGGTGCGGTGGACGATCACACAGGGCGTCGCGGGGTCGTAGCCGCCCTCGGTGAGCTCCCGCTGGAGCTCGTGCGGTTCCCGAGACGCCATGTAGAGCGCCATCGTCGTGCCGTGGCGCGCGTAGTCGCGAATGCGCTCTCCCGGCGGCAGCGGGCGCCAGCCCTCCCGACGAGCGACGATCAGCATTCCCCCGCTCAGGGTGCACCCGGCCGCGGCCGCGGCGGCGGCCATCGAGGTGACTCCGGGAATGACCTCGTACGGAAGCCCTCGCTCGGTCACCGAGGCGATCTCCTCGTGGACCCACCCGTAGATCGTCGGATCGCCGCCGTACACGCGCGCCACGGTCAGGCCGTCGCGTCGCGCACGGTCGTAGACGTCGAGGAGCCCGTCCGCGCTGAGCGGGGGCCACGGGGCAAGCTCGGCGGTCGGCCGCGCGTGCTCGGTGACCACCTCCTCGCTGACCAGCGAGCGGCCCCAGACGACGACGTCGGCGGCGGCGATCGCCCGGGCGCCCCGCAGCGTGAGGAGATCGGCCGCACCCGGGCCGCCGCCGATGAAGTAGACCCGCGCGCCGCTCACCGGCCGCCATTATGGGAGGCTGCATGAGCCAGACGAATCCAACTCATCGATCCAGCCGGCGCAGCGACCGGGCCGCGGCGGCGGTGGTGCTCGCGGCGGCGGGGTGGGCGATCCTCGTGCCCTACCTCGGCCCGGCGTGGGAGCTCACGGTGAGAGTGCCCGCCCGCGTCGAGCTCGTCGACCACGCCCTCCCCGGCGCGCTGGCGGCCATCGCGGCCGCCTTGTGCCTCGTCCGACGCCGCCGTGGCGCGATGACCCCTTCCGACACGGCCGTCGTCGCCGCGAGCGCGCTCGCCGTGCTCGCCGGCTTTTGGACCACGGCCACGCACGTGTCCGTGCTTCTTCGTCGCCGCGGATGGGGCTCTCTCC
>JACCUC010000184.1 GCA_013812065.1 Thermoleophilaceae bacterium
TACTCGGAATCTTCGGGCTGATCGCCCAGCTCGTCGACGGAACGCTCGGGATGGCCTATGGCGTCACGACGACGACCCTGCTCCTGGCCGCGGGGGCCGCCCCGGCGATCGCCTCGGCGACCGTCCACCTCGCCGAGATCGGCACGACGCTCGCGTCGGGAACCGCGCACTGGCGCTTTGGCAACGTCGACTGGCGCACCGTCGGCCTGATGGCCGCTCCCGGCGCGATCGGTGCCTTCGTCGGAGCGGTCGTTCTCAGCTCTTTGTCGGCCGAGGTGGCCGAGCCGTGGGTCGCGGCGATCCTGTTCTTCCTAGGCGTCTACATCCTCGTGCGCTTCTCGCGGCGGCGCCAAACCCCCGAGCGGGATCCCGCGAAGGGGCGCCTGCGTGCGATCTTCCTCTCCCCTCTCGGGGCGCTGGCCGGGCTCGTCGACGCCATGGGTGGAGGAGGCTGGGGACCGATCGGAACGTCGTCGCTGCTGTCCTCAGGTCGGCTCGAGCCGCGCAAGGTGGTCGGCTCGATCGACACCTCGGAGTTCCTCGTCACCCTCGGAGCGTCCGCCGGGTTCCTAATCGCATTGAGCTTCGCGGAGATCAACGTCGGCTGGCTCGTCGCCCTGCTCGCCGGCGGTCTGATCGCCGCGCCGATCGCGGCCTGGCTCGTCCGCAAGCTCCCGGCGCGCGTGCTCGGCGCCGCGGTGGGTGGGTTGATCCTCGTCACCAACATGAAGACTTTCGGTGAGGCGATCGGGGTTGCGTCCGAGATCCTCGTCGCCGCCTACGCGGTGCTGGTCGCGGCATGGATCGGGGGGATCGTCTCGGCGGTTGTCGCGGTCCGCCGCGACGGTCGGGCGGTGCCTCAGCCGGCGTAGGCAACGAGGCGGATGAGGAAGCCCAGCGTCGGTCATCTCGGCTCGTCGAACACGCCGCCGCTCGACGAGTTGAGCCGCTGCGCTGTGATCCTCGCATGAGCAGTCGGGAGCGGCGCGACTGTGGTGGCGGTTCCCTTTCGTGCTGCCGCCGTTTCTGATCGTCACCGCGGTGGCCGTCCTCTACGCCCGGTACCAGGGCCTTCCCATTGTGCAGGACTTGTTCTTCGGCGTGGGGCCGGCCGTGATGGCGATCGTCGCGATCGCCTCCGTCAAGCTCTCCCGGGCGACGAACGGGCGGGACGCGCTCCTGTGGGTGATCTCCGTCGTCCTCTGCCTTCGACGGTGCTCGCGGGGGCGGAGATCGTTTGGCTGTTCCTGGCGGCGGGGGCGCTCGGCGCCGTTCACTACGGCGGCGGGCTGCCCCGTGGGATGGCTGGTCGGGCGGGGAGCTTCCATCCCGCCGCCCTGCTCGCCGCGGTCAAAGGGCCTCGCCCTGACCGGGGCGGGCGTTCCACTGGGTGCGCTCGCGCTCTTCTTCGCCAAGGCCCGCGCCTTCACGTTCGGCTCGGAGCTGGCGATCGTCCCCTTCCTCCACGAGGGGCTCGTCGAGGACTTCGGGTGGCTCAGCGAGCGCGAGTTCGTCGACGCCGTGGCGATCGGCCTGCTGAGTCCCGGCCCCGTCGTGATCATGGCCACGTTCGCGGGCTACCTCGCCTTCGGCCTCGTGGGGGCGGTCGTGGCGACGGCCGCGGTCTTCCTCCCGGTGTGGGTGTTCGTGGTCGCACCGGGTCGCCTCGTGCGCCGCTATGAGCAGCATCCGCGCTTTCGGGGCTTCGTGAGGGGGCGACCGCCGCCGCGGCCGGCGCGATCGCCGGGGCGGCGGTCGTGCTGCACTGAGGCGGTCGACGCTTCGTCCGGCGCCAGCTTGCGGATCGTGGGTCGTCCGGCTTAGGGTGGCGCGAGCGGCGCCGAGACGCCGACTCGACGACCCGAGGAGGGTCCATGCTCAACATCAAGAACGCGCCCGGCTTTCGCCGGGGCGTCGTCGGTCTGTCCCTGATCCTCGGCCCGGTGCTCATCCTGCTCGGCTCGCTGACCCAGACCGGGACCGAGGTGGAGGGAGCCGCCTACCTCGACGCGCTCGCCGAGAGCCCCGGAGCGACGCAGCTCTCGACGCTACTCTCCTACTTCGGCTTCGTCCTGCTCGTGCCCGGGATCGTCGGCGCCGTTCACGTCGTCAGGCAGCGGGGCGTGGTGTTGGCCCACGTCGCCGGGGCGATCGCGCTCCTGGGGGCCATAGGCATCGCCGCGCTCGTCTTCTCCACCTTCTACGACCTCAGCATCGCTGAGAATGCCCCTCGCGCGCCCGGGGTCGCCGTCTACGACGGGGTCGAGGGCTATCCGCTCGCCTTCCTCCCGGCCGGCCTCGGCTTCCTCGGCCTGCCGATCGGCATGGTCCTGCTCATGGTCGCGCTCTGGCGTGGTGGGATCGCGCCCGTGTGGGTGTGGCCGGTCGCCCTCGTCGCCTCTTTCGTCCTTCAGTTCGAGCTCGGCGGGGCCAAGGTCGGAACGAGCGTCGGAAGCCTCGGTCTGATGGTCGCCTTCGGCTATGTCGGAGTCAGGCTGCTCACCATGTCCGACGCGGAGTGGGAGCGGGGCGCCGCGCCGGGCGGGAGATCGCCGCGCGTGGCTTGAGGGCGCTGTGTCGGCGAGATCGGGGCGCGCGCCGAGGTGGGACGAGGCGCTCGACCCTTGCACTCATCGGCACCCCACCACGTCCAGCCGCCAAGCGTCGCTCGCCGCCGCCATCCGTGCCCCCGCCGGCGCTGTCAACGACCGCCGCGGCACGCCGCCCTCCTTGAAGAAGGCGGTCCGCGCCGCGATCCGAACCACCCCGGGTCCGGCCTGCGGCGTCAGGTAGGTCCCGCGGTCTGCGTCCGCTACCAGGCCGTTTCGAATCGCGCCGGGACGGATCCCCGCCCAGTACCACACCAGGGGCCGCACGCGAAAGTCGTGTACCCGGACCGGTCCACACTCGGCCAACGCCCGCCGGCCTCCCGGCGAGCCGACGAGCCGCTCGAGATCGCTTTGGGCCGCGCGACTCGCAGCCGACTTCAGGCTGTCGTCGTGCAGCTCGCGGACCTGATCCGGCACGGTCACGAGGAAGATCGCCAGAGGAACGAGGCTCGCGACCATCCAGACGTCGCGCACCCGTCCCCGCTCTAGGCCGGCCCAGCCGAACACCAGCACGGCCGCGAACAGCATGAGCACGGCTCCGGGCAGCGCCAGATAGCGGGAGAGCAGCGGCAGGTCGGCCAAGCCGAGCAGGAGATACCCGCCGAAGCCGAGGATCACGACGAGCGAAGGGAGCCAGGCCCGCTCGAAGCGCGCCCACAGGGCGACCGCCCAGCCGGCGAGGCCGAGCCAGAGGGTCGGCTGGCCGACCACCCTCTCGAGCCGGTCCCCAAGCGTGGCCACCGCGAGTGTGAGCCCGGTGGGACGGTTGAGCTGTGCCGCCAAGGCCTGAGTTCCCTGGAGCGAGAAGAGGGGGTTGCCGGTGACGACCAAGTCGACGAGCATCCAGCCCACGGGGCCGGCGAGCGCCAGCGCGGCGAGGGCCGGCCGGCGCGGCGGCTTGGCGACGAAGACCAGGTAGGCGCCGTAGAGGAGGGCGAACCCCCATGCCTCGGGGCGCAGCAGGCCGGCCGCTGCCAGCAACCCGAGG
Source organism: Thermoleophilaceae bacterium (assembly GCA_013812065.1). GTDB lineage: Bacteria > Actinomycetota > Thermoleophilia > Solirubrobacterales > Thermoleophilaceae > JACCUC01. Next base: position 3,598 of record JACCUC010000184.1, read on the forward strand.
GGCGCCCAGCCACGCCGTGGCGCCTCGGCGCCGAGCAGGAGCGCTCCGAGTGCCAGGGCGACGAAGGCGACGTCCGTCGAGGAGATCAGGGCCTCGTGAACCAGGTGCGGCCGCGTGAGCACGAGCAGGGCGAAGAAGGCACCTACAGGCAGGGCGAAGAGCCGGGTCCCGATGCCCGCGCATACGAGCCCGAGCGCGGCGAACGAGGCGACGACGACCAGAGAGAAGGCGATCGGCGCCGCGCTCGCGCCGAGCGGGAAGAGGACCGCGCCGAGCGCGTTCGCCGCGGGATGCGGCGTGGGGGCGGCGGGGGATGCGTCGAGCCGCGGCAGGTGTCCAGAGGCGAGCTCGCCTCCCCAGGCGAGCGCCCACGTCGGGTCGTAGCCCAGGTGAGCGGGGCCGTACAGGACCCAGAGAGCGGCGGTGAGCGCGACGACGGACGCGGCCGTGAGGGCGTGGCCTCGGTACCTCGCGCTCGGGGCTCGCCGGGGGGCGGTGGCGTCGACGGCTCCTACGAGCGCCGAGCCTCGGGCCATGTCCGGCGGAGCGGTCTGCGACACGGCTCGCTAGCCGATCGCTCGCGGTCGCCTCATCAGCACCCCACGACGTCGAGGCGCCAAGTGTCGGTCCCCGCGGCAACGTGTGCTCGGCTCGGCAGCGTCGCCCATCCCTTCGGCACCCCGTCCTCCTTGTAGAAGGCCTTGCGCGCTGCCACCGCAACGACACCCCGGCCGGTTCCCGGCGTCACGTAGGTCCCGCGTTCTCCGTCTCTGACGAGCCCGTTCCCGATCGTCTGGGGCGGGATGTCCGCCCAGTACCACACGAAGGGCCGGACGCGGAAGTCGTGGACGCGCACCGGTCTACAGGCCTCCAGAGCCGCTCGCCCGGCCGGCGAGGTGACGAGCTGCTCGAGGTCGCGCTGAGCGGCGTGGCTCGACGCCGACTCCCGGTTCTCCCGGCGCAGCTGGTCGACGTCGTCGGGCAGGCTCGCGACGAACGCCGCGAGGGGAACCAGGCTCGCGACCATCCACGCCGTGCGCACCCGCCCGCGCTCGAGGGCGGCCCAGCCGAACACGAGCACCGCCGCGAAGAGGATGAGCACAGCTCCGGGCAGCACCATGTAGCGCGACAGCAGGGGGAGGTCGGCCAGGCCAAGCACGAGCCATCCGGCGATGCCCAGCAGCACGATGAGGGACGGCAGCAGAGCACGCTCGAAGAACGCCACGAGGGCGACGGCCCAGCCGACGAGTCCGAGTCCGACGGTCGGCTGGCCGATCACGGCCTCGAGCCTGTTGGGAAGGGTGGCCGCCGCGACATCCAACCCACGCGGGCGTTGAAGCTGCGCCGCGAGCTCCTGGGTACCCTGGAGCGAGAAGAGCGGGTTCCCGGTGATCGCGAGGTCAACGAGCATCCAAACCACGGGTGCGAGCACCGCGAGCCCGGCGAGCGCCAGCCGGCGCGGTGGCTTGGCGATCAGGACGAGATACGCGCCGTATGCGAGCGCGAACCCCCAGCCCTCGGGTCGTAGCAGGCCGGCCGCCGCCAGCAGCCCGAGCGGCGCGAACCCGCGGCGGGGCTCCTCAGCCACGAGCAGGAGCGCTCCGAGCATTAGCGCGACGAAGGCGACGTCCGTGGACGAGATGAGGGGCTGGTGGACCAGGCGGGGCTCGGTGAGTACGAGCAGCGCGAAGAAGGCGCCGACCGGGAGGGCGAAGAGCTTGCGGCCGATCGCGGCACATACGAGGCCCAGCGCCGCGAACGAAGCGACTACGAGCAGCTCGAAGGCGATCGGCGCGGCAGTCTCACCGAGCGGGGCGAGCAGCGCCCCGAGCACGTTCGCCAGCGGGTGTGGGGTGGGAGCGGCCGCCGACCCGCCCAGGTCCGGGAGGCGTCCGGAAGCCAGGTCGTCGCCCCAGCTCAGCGCCCACGTTGCGTCGTAGCCGAGGTGAGCGGGCCCGTAGAGGATCCACAGGGCCGCGGTGAGCGCCAGTAGGGCCCCGAGCGTGAAGGCCGGCGTCTCCAGCCTCGGCGGCAGGAGGAACCTCCTACGAGGCTCGGTCGGCGCACCCGGTGCGCCGGAGCGGTCGGGGCCTCCAGTTGAGTGGGGTGGAGCGGTCCTTGTCACGGCTGGCTACCCCGTGCGGGCCGCCGCTACGGCTGTCCTTCGACCGCCCCGGGAACCCCGGTGTTAGTCGAGTACTTGGGCTGGAGGCGCATGTCGGGGCGGATGTGCTGGACGGCTTGGGCCACCGCCACCGCCGACTCCGCGAACCCCGTGGCGATCAGCTTGAGCTTGCCGTCGAAGGTCGTGATGTCGCCGGCGGCCCAGACCGCCTCCATCGAGGTCCGCATGACCGGATCGACCACGATCGCGCCCTTGTGGATCTCGAGGGGCCACTGCTTGAGCGGCCCGAGGGCGGTCTTGAAGCCGAGCTGGAGGAGGATGGCGTCGCACTCGAGCTCGACGACGTCGTCCTCGTTCTCGGAGTGGAACAGAGTGATTCGCTCCACCATGCCGTTCCCCGCTACCTCACGCACCTGGTAGGGCGTGCGCAGGTCGACCTTGCCCGCGGCGGCGGCCTCCTCGATCTCCCTGACGGTCACCTCGTGGGCGCGAAAGCCCTCGCGGCGGTGGACGAGCGTGATCGCCTCGGCCGTGTCGAGCAGGTTGATCGTCCAGTCACAGGCTGAGTCCCCGCCGCCGATGATCACGACGCGCTTGCCCGCGAAGGCCGCCTTCTCGCCCACCAGGTAGTGGGCACCCCGGCCCTCCCAGGGGTCCATGTCGTAGCCGGGGAGCTTCTTGGGCTCAAAGGCGCCGTGGCCCCCGGCGATTATCACCGTGCGGGTGAGAAGGTCGCCGCGGTCGGTCTTCAGCCGGAGGATCTGGCGATCGGGGTCCTCGGGATCCGGCTCATACTCGACGGTCTCGGCGGTGGTCTCGAGATGAACGGGCACGTCGAACTGCTCGAGCGCCTGGCGGCGCAGTTGCTCGACGAGGTCCTTGGCGAGCACGCGCGGATAGCCGGGCACGTCGAAGATCCACTTCTCGGGGTAGAGGGTGGTGAGCTGGCCGCCGAGGTCGGGCAGCGAATCGATGATCTGGCAGCTCGCCTCACGCATGCCGGCCCAGAAGGCCGTGATCAGGCCGACGGGGCCCGCGCCGATGACCGTGATGTCGCGGATATCCGTTTCGAGCTCGCTCCCGGGGGCGGAGCCGTTGCTGTTGTTCGTCATGCGCGGGTGGTCCAGGTCAGGGTCGGGACAACTGCCACGGCCTCGCCGTCGAGCGCGGCGAGCGCCCGTTCCACGGAGGCCGATATGCAGGTGAAGATGGGGGTCTCTGACTCGGTGTAGGCGCTCGACGCGGTGCCGCGGAGCTCGTGCACCAGATCGAGGAACTCACCGGGGTCGTCGGCGTCGAAGGACACCAGGAACTCCTGATCGTCCAAACCATAGCTGTAGGCGGTGTTGATCTCGATCGTCGGATGGCGGCGACCGACCTCGATGTGGCCGCGCATGATCCCCATCCGCTCCTCGGCCGGCAGCAGATACCACTCGCGCTTCTTCCACATCGGGTAGACGATGTGGAAGCGTCTCCCGGATCCCTCGCGCGGGGCGAGCGGCGGGGTCTCGTCGGGCGGCGTGTAGGGGGACGGCTTGGTCATGGCCAGGTAGGAGTAGGGGATCGTCGCCCAGCCCATCAGACCGCTCTGGTTGAGGACTACGTGGAGCTCGTGGATCGCGTCGAGGTTGGGAGAGACCGTGCGGACCATGAGGTCGGCGTCGCCGCGCGTGCCCACGAGCGAGTAGGTCTTGAGGAAGCCGCACTCGGAGAAGTCGAGGCAGGCGGCGGCGAACTCGCGCTTGTCCTCGGCTCGGTCCTCCGGGGCGCGGCGGCGCCAGGCGGGGTCGAGCTTCAGGAACGTGAGCTTGACGAAGTTGCGGTCGGCCACGGCTCCAATTCTGGCGCATGGCGTGCCGGTGGTCGCCGCGGCGCCTTAGGGCCGTCCGTACAAACCCACGGCTGAAATCTTCGACACCCGTAGATATAGGGCTGGAGCAGGGACGGGCAACATCGCCTCACGATGGCTTTGACCACGAAGAAGAGCGCACGGTTGCCGGTGGTCGCGGCCGTCGCCGCCCCCTTCGAACGCGACCTCGACGCGTGCTTCGAGCGCATCGAGCGACACGTGCGCGCCGCCCGCGCCCGCGGGGCGGAGCTCGTGGTCTTCCCGGAGTCCACGCTCGGCGGCTACGTGCTCGAGCCTCGCGCCGGAGAGGTGAGGCTGCCCGAGCCTCCGCCGGCGCTGCGTCTCGACGGTCCCGAGGTCACCCGTCTCGCGGAGCTCGCCGGTCCGACTTTGCTCTGCGTCGGCCTCACCGAGGATGCGCCCGGCGGCCCATACTCGACGGGCATCTGCGTCAGCGGAGACGGTGTGCTCGGGATCCAGCGCAAGGTCCACGTTCCGCCCGCCGAGGCGTTCTGCTACCGCCCGGGAGAGGGCTTCGCGGCCTTCGACACGCCGTTCGGGCGCATCGGCATGCTGCTCTGCTACGACAAGCTCTTCCCCGAGGCCGCCCGGGCGCTCGCACTCGACGGCGCCGAGACGATCGTTGCGCCGGCCGCGTGGCCGGTCTGCCGCAAGGGGGCGGCGCGGCTCGTCGCCCGCGACGTCCAGACCCGCCAGTTCAGCCTCGTGGACCGCGCGCGCGCCGTCGAGAACCAGGTCGTGTGGGTGGCCGCCAACCAGACCGGCTCCTTCGGCGGGCTGCGGTTCCTGGGGCAGGCCAAGGTCGTCGACCCGCGGGGGCGCGTGCTCGCGCAGACTCGGACGCGCGAGGGACTGGCGGTGGCCTCGATCGATCCCGTCACGGCCGTGCGCGACGCTCGCGCGCGGCTCTGCCACCTCGAGGCCCGTCGCTCGGAGGCCTATGGAGCCGGTGCCGAGGCACTGTCGGGTTTGGCGTCCGCCCCGACGGGGTATAGTTACAACTAACGATGTGTGGAATAAGCGCCGCCTACGGCGATCCAGATCCCCAAGCCGCGCGGCGGATGCGGGACCGTCTCACGCACCGTGGGCCCGACGACAAGGGGGAGGTCTGCGTCGGCGACAGCTGGCTCGGTCAGACCCGCCTCTCGATCGTCGACGTCACGGGCGGCCACCAGCCGTTGCGCAACAACTCGGGCAACCTGTGGCTCGTAGGCAACGGCGAGATCTACAACCACGAGGAGGTCCGCGCCGACCTCGTGACCGACTCGTTCCGGACGCGCTCCGACAACGAGGTCGCCCTCCACCTGCTCGATCAGCGCGGCCCGGACGCCCTCGGCGATCTCCACGGCATGTACGCCTTCATCGCCGCGGGGGAGAACGGCAGCTTCGTCGCCGTGCGAGACCCGGTCGGGATCAAGCCGCTCTACTGGGCGCGCCAGAACGGCAGCGTGCGCTTCGCCTCGGAGATGCGCGCCTTCGACCCCGAGTGGCAGCGCTACGTCGAGGCCTTCCCTCCCGGGCACTTCTGGACGCCGGAGCGCGGCCTCGTGCGCTTCGCCGACGCGGTGCCCGAGGCCGGGCGCGACCAGCTCCCGGGGCCCTCCGAGCCCGGCGCCTCGGTGCCCGAGTACATCCTGCGGAGGACGCGCGCGAAGCTGATCGACTCGGTGGAGCGCCAGATGATGGGCGACGTGCCCGTCGGGGTCTTCCTCTCGGGCGGCCTGGACTCGAGCCTCGTCGCCGCCATCGCCGCTCCCTACCTCGAGCGCCGCGGCCAGAAGCTCAAGACCTTCGCGGTCGGCCTCGAGGACAGCCCCGACCTCGCCGCCGCGCGCCAGGTCGCGGAGTTCCTCGACACCGAGCACCACGAGCGCGTCTACACGGGCGAGGAAGCTCTCGAGGCCCTGCCGGCCGTCGTGCGCACCATCGAGTCGTACGACCCCTCGCTCGTGCGCAGCGCCGTGCCCAACTACCTGCTCGCCGAGCTGACCGCCGAGCACGTCAAGGTCGTGCTCACCGGCGAGGGGGCCGATGAGATCTTCGCCGGCTACGAGTACCTGGCCGACATCTCCGACGACACCGAGCTCGAGCGGGAGATCGTGCGCATGATCGAGAGCCTCCACAACCTGAACCTTCAGCGCTGCGATCGCGTGACCATGGCCCACGGCCTCGAGGCCCGCGTGCCGTTCCTCGAGCGCGACGTGATCGAGCTCGGCCTCCAGCTTCCCGCCGGCTGGAAGCTCTCGGGCGAAGATCAGCCCGAGAAGCGCCTGCTGCGCCAGGCCTTCGAGGGCTGGCTGCCGCACGAGTTCCTGTGGCGCGGGAAGTCGCAGTTCGGCGACGGCAGCGGCGCGGCCTCTGTGCTCCAGAGCGCGGTCGAGGAGGCCGTCTCCGAGGCGGAGTTCGAGCGCGAGCGCGCCGAGGTCGACCCCGAGCTGCGCACGCGCGAGGAAGCGGGCTACTACCGCATCTTCCGCGAGCACCTGCGGGGCGTGAGGCCGATGCAGACGCTCGGGCGGTTCGCGACGGCCTGAGGCGGCGTCCGTCGGGGCGCCTAGCCTCGGCGCCGATGGACCTCGACCGCGACCGGATTCTCCTCGGGGACAACCTCGCGGTCCTTCCGGGCCTGCCGTCCGGCGCCTTCGAGCTCATCTATATCGATCCGCCGTTCAACACGGGGGGATCGCAGACCCGACGGTCGATCGAGGTTTCCCCCGACGCCGACGGCGATCGGACCGGCTTCGGCGGCCGCCGCTACCGATCGCGGGTCTTGCGCGAGTCTTCCTACCGCGACTGCTTCGAGGACTACCTCTCCTTCCTCGAGCCGCGCCTCGAGCACGCACATCGGCTGCTCTCCGGATCCGGGACGCTCTACTTCCACATCGACTACCGCGAGGCCCACCACTGCAAGCTGTTGCTCGACGAGATCTTCGGGCGCGACTGCTTCCTCAACGAGATCATCTGGGCCTATGACTACGGGGCGCGCTCGAAGCGGCGGTGGCCGGCCAAGCACGACACGATCCTGGTCTACGTCAAGGATCCGACGCGCTACCACTTCGACAGCGAGGCGGTCGATCGCGAGCCCTACATGGCGCCCGGGCTCGTGACCGCCGAGAAGGCCGCCCGCGGCAAGCTCCCGGTCGACGTTTGGTGGCACACGATCGTCCCGACCAACGGCCGCGAGAAGACCGGCTACCCGACCCAGAAGCCCGAGGGGATCGTGCGCCGGATGGTGGCGGCGAGCACCCGGCCGGGTGACTGGTGCCTCGATTTCTTCGCCGGGTCGGGGACGCTTGGGGCGGTCGCAGCCGCGCTCGGGCGGAGGTACGTCTTGGTCGACAGCAACCCGGAGGCGGTCGAGGTCATGCGGCGGCGGCTCGGGGGCGGCTCAGAGCCAGACGGCTCGTTCGAGAATGTGGCTTGCCACTTCGAGTAAGACCGAGGCCGAGTGCTCGTCATCGTCTCCCCTCAGAACGGGGCATCCCGTATCCCCAAGCGCTCGAGCCCGATCTCGACCAGTAGGTCCGCGATGCGCGCGAAGTCGCTCCGGTTCTCCGTCGCGAGGTCACATCCTGCGACCCAAGCCGTGGCGGCGATCTGCAGGTCCAACACCCACGCGACCCGCCGTTCCGGCTTGGCGCGAGGATCCCTCCGACCCGTTCCTCCGGGATGCGGTCCTAGCGCCCGCAACCGGCCGGCGAGCAGGCCGGCGTCGCGGTCGAAGGGAAGGACACGGACCTCGGGCCCGTGCACGAGACCCTCGAGCCAGCTGAGCTGAGCCCCGAAGCGAGCGTCACGCGCAGCGGCGCGGGCGAGCCCGAAGGTGACCTCGGTGAGGACCGGAGCGGGCACGCCCACGGGGTGCCCCGCCCGCGCGCCTGCCTCCACCGAGGCGAGAGCCGGACCTCCGGGGTGAAGGCGAGAGACGAGCGTCGTGTCCCAGGCGACCGGGGAGGTCAAGGCTGTGGTTACGTTGCATCGTCATCGAGGCGAGCCGAAGCGACTGCCGCTCGAACCTCCTCCGGGCTCGGGTGCTCGCCTCCCTCGGTCGCGCCGAGCTCGGTCAATGCCCCCCTGCGCTCTCGCACCCGACGCGCAAGCTCCTCTTCCTCAGCTCGCCGCCGCGCACCAGCGAGCGCAAGCTGCACGACGGCGTCGTTGGTCGACGTGTCCAACTCGTCCGCGAGCGCCCGGGCGGCATCCAGAATCTCTGCCGGGAGCGTCAGCGTAGTCCGCTTGCCGGTCCGGGTCGGCGCTCGGCGCCGCCGTGGCGCCCCTGACCGGGGCGGCGCGCGCATCGATCTGCTGACCATGGATCGAAACTTTATCGCATCAGGTTGATGCGAAAGACCTGTTCCCGACCGACGCGCAGCAGTCAGGCCCCGGCGCCCAGCCCCTCGCCCACATACTCGAAGTGCATGGCGTCCGGCGTCGGCCAGCGCCCGCCCCACGCGAAACCGTTGCGCTCCATGACCTCGACGAGGCGCCGGTCCTGGGTCGAGCGCTCGCCGTAGGGATTGGCCGCGGCGTTAAGATCGATCGCGAGGCCCCAGGCGTGGCGCGAGACGGCGCCTGTGGTCGGGATGTCCTTGGCGGCGAAGCAACCGGCGTAGTCGCCTCGGTCGACGAGCCGCTCGAGGCCGCGGCGCTCGAGCTCGGCCATAGCCCGGCGCAAAGCGGGGATCATCTCGCGGTGGCAGCTCACGGTGCCGAGGATCGGCACCGTGGCGCCGACGATGTTGCGCTCGACCCACGATGGCTCGACGACGACCTCGTCGCCGCGGTCGAGCCGTACGGCGAACTCCCCGAAGCGCTCCTTGAGGGTCGCCTGGGGGAGGATTCGCAGGAAGCTCGGCCAGGGCGCCCGGCCGAGGTCGCGTACGCGCAGCTCGGGACCGCCGGCGTCCTGTAGCGCGGCTACGAGGCGTTCCGGCTCCCCGGTGTGAGGAACGAGCACCCAGCGCCGCTGGGCATCGAGGCGAGCGCCCTCGCGAACGTTCACGACGATCTCCGCTCGGCGGACCAGGCCGTCGTCGATTACGCCGATCACGCGGAGCGAGCGATCCTCCGCGAGCCGGATTCGCCCGCCGCGCCCGAGCCGGCGCAGCCGAGCTGATGTGCGCGTGAGCAGCGCCTCGCCGCGGCCGAGCCCACTCACGGCGGCGCGCGCTCCGGCGGGGAGTAGCGGCGCGTAGGTTCGCGGCTCGACCGCCGCGAGCTCGAGCGGGACTCCGAAGCCGGGCGGCGGTGAGTCGATGAGCCGGCCAGTGGCGCTGGCGCTGCGGCGCAGAGCGACGCGCCGGGCAAGCCCGACGCTCACGCGGGAGCCGGCGAGGGCACGGGCGCGGCGCAGCACGGGGCTGGGA
>JACCUC010000185.1 GCA_013812065.1 Thermoleophilaceae bacterium
GTCTTCCGGGGGTCGACCTGGAGCAGGTCGTAGGGGCGCTGGTGGCGCTGCGCGACGCGGTGCGCTCCGGCGCCGTCGCCTCGGCCCACGACGTCAGCGACGGCGGGTTGGCCAGCGCGATCGCGGAAGCGGCGATCGCCGCCGGCATCGGCTGCCGAATCGACCTCGACCCGTTGGTCGAGGAGCGCGGGTCCTCCGGCGAGACGGCGCTGTTCGGTGAGGGACCGGGCGGCTTTCTGATCAGTGGCGAGCGCGGCGGGCTCGAAAGCCTTGCATCCGACCGTCTGGCGGTACTCGTGATCGGCGAGGTCGGCGGCGACGCGATCGAGATCGAAGCGGCAGAGCAATCGCTGTCGCTCTCTCTCGCCGACGCGGAGGCAGCCTGGAGCTCACTTGGCGAGCGCGCCGAGAGCGAGCCGGGAGAGTCGCTGTCCCACGCTCCTTCGCCCTGAGACGCCTCTAGGCGCGAGCGTATGACCCGATCCGCGGCCGTTGCTACCCTGCCCGGGTAGGCACTGCGCCTGCGCGTCATCACCTCTCAAACAGCGAGGAAAACGCGCCCTTTTGACCGCTAGCGAGCGGCTCGATATAGAACGCGAGGGACCACGCGACGAGTGCGGCGTGTTCGGCATCTACGCGCCGGGCCACGAGGTCGCCCGTCTCGCCTACTTCGGCCTCTACGCGCTCCAGCATCGCGGCCAGGAGTCGGCCGGGATCGCGACCTGCGAGGGGGGCCACATCACCACCATGCGCGACGCCGGCCTCGTCTCCCAGGTCTTCGACGAGGAGAAGCTGAAAGCGCTCGAGGGGGACATGGCGATCGGCCACGTCCGCTACTCGACCACCGGCGGCGGCTCCTGGGAGAACGCGCAGCCGGTCTGGCGCGACGACGGTCGCGAGCTGGCGCTCGCCCACAACGGCAACCTCACCAACGCGGTCGAGCTCTACAACGAGCTGCGCTCCAACGGGATCGAGTTCCGCGGCACCTCGGACTCCGAGATCATGGCCGCGCTTCTCTCTTCCAACGACGGGCGTTACATCGAAGACGCGGTCGCCGACGTGATTCCGCGCCTCGAGGGCGCCTACTCGACCGTGGCGATGACCAAGCACGCGATCGTCGCCTTCCGCGATCCCTACGGGGTCCGTCCTCTCTCCCTGGGCCGGCTCGGGGATCGCTTCGTGGTCGCCTCGGAGAGCTGCGCCTTTGACATCATCGGCGCCGAGCTGCTGCGCGAGGTGCATCCCGGGGAGATGGTCTCGCTGTCAGAGCGCGGGCTCGAGGTTCGCCAGGTCGTGCGCTCCGACCGTCCGGCCTTCTGCGTCTTCGAGAACATCTACTTCTCCCGCCCCGACTCAAGGATGGACGGTGGGGTGCTGCAGCAGGTGCGCGGTCGGATGGGCGAGATCCTCCACCGCGAGGCGCCGGTCGACGCCGACCTGGTGATCTCGGTCCCCGACTCCGGCAACCCGGCCGCCAACGGCTTCGCCCGCGCCTCCGGGATCCCCCAGGACGACGGCCTGATCAAGAACCGCTACGTGCAACGCACCTTCATCCAGCCCGGCCAGGAGCTGCGCAAGCACGGGCTGCGGATGAAGTTCAACCCGCTGCCGGAAATCGTCGCCGGAAAGCGCGTGGTCGTCGTCGACGACTCGATCGTTCGCGGCAACACGACCCGCCAGATCGTCGGCATGCTGCGCGACGCGGGGGCGATCGAGGTCCACCTGCGCATCTCCGCGCCGGCAATCCGTCATCCCTGCCACTACGGGATCGACATGTCCACGCCGCAGGAGATGATCGCCCACGACCGCACGGTCGAGGAGGTCGCCGCCGAGCTCGGCTGCGACTCGCTCGGCTACCTGTCGCTCGAGGGGGTCTACGAGGCGGTCGGCGCCGAGCGCGAAACGCACTGTGACGCGTGCTTCACGGGTGACTACCCGCTCGAGCGCACGGAGGCGGCGGGAGGTAAGCACGCGCTCGAGGAGCTGGTGGCGGCGCCGGTCTGAGTGCTGCTCCGGCGCGGCTACGGCTCGCGGCCGCTTCGCGACAAGTCCGCAACGAGGGTGACGCGAGCGAGAAGTCGCCCGTTCGGCCGCCGGGGCGCTAGGTAGTGTGGCCGCCATGGACCTCGAGGGCCTTCTGCGCGAGTTCTTCGGCTTCTCCGGCTTCCGCACCGGCCAGCGCGAGGCCTGTGAGGCGGCCCTGGCCGGGCGCGACGCGCTCGTCGTCATGCCGACGGGGTCGGGCAAGTCGCTCTGCTACCAGCTTCCCGCACTCGCGCGCGAGGACCTGACGATCGTCGTCTCGCCGCTCGTCTCGCTGATGCAGGACCAGGTCGAGGCGCTCGAGGCGCGCGGCTTCGGCGACCGCGTCGCACTCGTCAACTCACAGCGGGACGCCGCCGCCAACGAGCAGGCCGTCGCCCGGGCCACGCGAGGCGATCTGCGCCTGCTGTACGTCGCGCCCGAGCGCTTCTCCTCGCCCCGCTTCGTGGCGGGCATCCGCGAGGCCGCCGTCGGCCTCTTCGTGGTCGACGAGGCCCACTGCGTCTCGCAGTGGGGCCACGATTTCCGGCCCGACTACTTCCGCCTCGCCGACGCGGCGCGCTACCTCGGCGCTCGCTCTCTGCTCGCCTCGACGGCGACGGCGACGCCGCGGGTCGCGGCCGACATCGAGACACGCCTCGCCCTGCGCGACCCGGCTCGGATCACCACGGGCTTCGACCGCCCGAACCTGTCGTTCGCCGTCGCCCGGCCGGCGGGCCACGAGAAGGCGCGCCTGCTCACCGCGGCGTTGTCCGAGGAGGGTGCGCTCCCGGCGATCGTGTACGCGGGCACGCGCGCGGGCAGCGAGGAGCTCGCGCAGGAGCTGTCGGGCGCACTCGGCCAGGAGGTGCTCGCCTACCACGCGGGCCTCGAGCGCGAGCGCCGCGCGACTGTCCAGCGGCGATTCCTGGCCGACGAGGTGCCCGTCGTCGTCGCGACGAACGCCTTTGGCATGGGCGTCGACAAGCCGAACGTGCGCACCGTGGTGCACGCAAGCGTCCCGTCCTCGCTCGAGGCCTACTACCAGGAGGCGGGCCGCGCCGGGCGCGACGGTGCGCTCTCGCGGGCGCTCCTGCTGGCCGAGAACCGCGACAAGGCCCTGCACGTCCACTTCATCCGCCGCGATGAGCTCGACGAGCGCCTGCCGGGGCGCCTAGCCGAGCGGCTCGCCGACGCATCGGTCGACCTCGAGGGGCGCTACAGCGTCGCGGCCGACGAGCTCGCCCGCGACCTGAAGGTCAACGGCGATCAGCTCCGAGCCCTGCTCGGCCACCTCGCGCGCGCAGGGGTGGTCGAGCCGGCCCCCTCGTCGCCCGACCGAGTCGCGGGCCGCCTCGCTCGGGCCTTCGACCGCCGCGCCGCGACGCAGTGCCACGCCCTCGCCGCCGAGGGCACGCGCGCCCGCTGGCGCCAGTACCGCGAGATCTGGGGCTACGTCGAAACGGGCTCGTGCCGGCGCAGCGCGATCCTGCGCCACTTCGGCGATCGCGCCCGCCCTCAGGCCGAAGGCGCCTGCTGCGACGCCTGCGTCCCGAAGATCGTTCCCGACCTGCCCGCGCGCGAGCCCACCGAGCTGCGCGACCTCGACGACGCGATCCTGTCGGTGGCCCGGGCGGCGCGTCCCGCGGTCGGCCGTACCACGTGCGCGGAGATCCTCCACGGGGCTCGGACCAAGAAGATCGAGCGCAACTCCTACGACGGCCTGCCTGCGTACGCGGTGTCGGCGCGGCGGCGGCGCGCCGAGATTCTCACGCGGATCGACGAGCTGATCGAGGAGGGCAGCCTCGGGACGAGCGGCGGTCACTACCCGGTGCTGCAGGCGCCGGTGGCGACGGCGGGGTGAGGCCGTTTCGGCTCGCGGTGCTCGTATCCGGGGAGGGGTCGAACCTTCAGGCGATCCTCGACTCGGTCCACGGGCGCGAGGGGATCGACGTCGCGTGCGTGGGCGCCAGCCGCCCTGATGCGCGCGCCCTCGAGCGGGCTCGCGAGGCCGGCGTCCCGACCGGGGTCTTCGCGGCGAGCGATCACTCCGATCGTGCCGTCCGCGACGAGGCGCTAGCGGAGTTCCTGATCGCTCACGATGTAGATCTCGTGGTTCTCGCGGGCTTCATGGAGCTGCTGGACCCTGCCTTCGTGCGTCGCTTCGACGGGCGCATGATCAACGTCCATCCATCGCTGCTTCCCGCCTTTCCGGGTGTGAGGGCGATCGAGCAGGCGCTCGACTACGGCGTGCGGGTCACCGGCGTGACCGTCCACTTCGTCGACGAGGGAGTCGATACGGGGGCGATCGTGGCGCAGGCGGCGATCGAGCTTCCGTATGCTCCCGACATCGCACGCGTCGAGGAGATGGTCCATGCCGTCGAGCACCGGCTTCTTCCCGAGGCGATCCGGCTGATCGCCCGCGGCGGAGTTCGCATCGAGCCGGCCGAGCCCGGCGCTCGGCGCCGCGTGAACCTCGAGCGGGAGCCGAATGGCGAGCGCTGAGTCACGCGCCCGGGCGGCGGATCTGGACCCCGGGGCCTGCGCGCCCGCCAGCGCTCCCGCGCTCAACCCGCCCGCTGAGGTGCGCGTCCGCCGCGCCCTCCTGAGCGTCTCCGACAAGCGCGGGCTCGTCGACTTCGCCCGTGGCCTCACAGACCTCGGGGTCGAGCTCATCTCGACCGGCGGCACGGCCCGCGAGCTGGCCGACGCGGGCATTGAGAGCCGGGCGGTCGAGGAGCTGACCGGGTTTCCGGAGATCCTCGACGGTCGCGTCAAGACCCTCAACCCGCGTATCCACGCCGGGCTCCTCGCCGTGCGCTCCGACCCCGAGCACTCCGCAACCCTCGACGAGCACGAGATCGAGCCGATTGACCTCGTGTGCGTGAACCTCTATCCGTTCGAGCGCGCCGCGAACCGCCGTGGCGCCAACGACGCCGAGGTGATCGAGGACATCGACGTCGGCGGGCCGACCCTCATCCGCGCCGCGGCCAAGAACCACGCCTTCGTGGCCTCCGTGGTCAAGCCCGAGAGCTACGACGCGGTGCTCGAGGAGCTCCACAACCTGGGCTGCCGGATCTCCGCCCAGACCCGCGCCGCGCTTGCCCTCGAGGCGTTCTCGCTCACCGCGCGCTACGACGCCGCCGTCGCCCGGTGGTTCTCCGAGCGGGAGGAGGACTTCCCCGCGCTCTACGTGCGCGCCTACGAGAAGGTGCTCGATCTCTCCTACGGCGAGAACCCCCACCAGCGGGCGGCCTACTACGCCCAGACCGGCGCCCGCACCCATCTACTGTCGATGGTGTCGAAGCTCCACGGGCGCGAGCTTTCGTTCAACAACCTGCTCGATCTCGACGCGGTGCGGCGCCTGATCGGCGAGTTCGAGGTGCCGGCCGCGGCGATCATCAAGCACAACAACCCGTGTGGGTGCGCGCTTGCCCAGACCGCGGGCGAGGCCTTCGAACGTGCGTTTGCCACCGATCCGGCGAGTGCCTTCGGGGGGCTGATCTGCGTCAACCGATCCGTCGACGCAGCCTTGGCCGAGCGACTCGGCTCGATATTCGTCGAGATGATCTTCGCGCCCGACTATGACGAGGATGCCTGCGAGATCCTTCAGCGCAAGGAGAACCTGCGCATCATGCGCGACGCCGAGCGCCGAACCTGGCCCGAGGCCGAGCACGACTTCCAGCGCGTTCGCGGCGGCATGCTCCTGCAGGATCGAGACGAGGCCCTCGAGCTGCGGGACGAGATGGAGGTCGTCACCGAGCGCCGGCCGAGCGAGGCGGAATGGGGCGACCTGCTGTTTGCCTGGAAGGTCTGCAAGCACGTGCGCTCGAACGCGATAGTGCTCGCACGCGACCTCGCGACGGTGGCGGTCGGCGCCGGGCAGATGAGCCGCGTCGACTCGGTGCGGATTGCCGTCGACAAGGCGGGGTCGAAAGTCGCGGGCGGGGTGATGGCCTCCGATGCCTTCTTTCCCTTCGCAGACGGCCCCGAGGTGGCGATCGAGGCCGGCGTGCGGTGCATCATCCAGCCGGGAGGCTCGCAGCGCGACGACGAGGTCGTCGAGGCGTGCGATCGCGCCGACGTGGCCATGGTGCTGACCTCAAGGCGGCATTTCCGCCACTGAGACCGGGCTGCGGGCGGCATGCCCCCGGAAGGACTCGAACCTTCGCCGCGCGGATTAAAAGTCCGCCGCTCTGACCAGCTGAGCTACGGGGGCCGGGCGACCGATCATAGGTCGCGGGCTAGGAGCTCAGCGCCCGGCGCGCCCTGAGCGTTCGCGCAGCTCGTCGATCCGCTGTGAGGCCTGAGCCTTGGTCATCCCCGAGTCGAACGACTCGCCGGCCTCCTCGGAGAGGGTCTTCAGGTAGGAGGCCTGGGCGCCGGTCATGGGCTCCTCGCCGGTGACCCAGTCGCTCGGGTCCTTCTCGACGTTCGAGCCGGCCGCGGGAGCGGCGTCGGTATCGGTCTTCGGGTTGAGGTCTTCCTGGGCCATGCTGTGGAGAATACTGTTCGCGCCGGCGGTGCCGGGCGTTCTGGGCGCCTAGAATCCCCGCTGCGGGGGCGTGGTCTAGCGGTTAGGACGCCGGCCTTTCAAGCCGGAGGTCACGGGTTCGATCCCCGTCGCCCCTACTCGCCGGCGGCGGCCGGCGTCCCTCAGGCGCGGGCCGGAGGCGCCGGCGGCGAGGCCACAACCGACGCCGAAGGCGAGTATCCCCGCCACGATTCCCGCCGCGTGACCGACCACCGCGTTGACGGCGACGGCCACCAGCCCGGACAGCGCCGCCGCAGCGAGCGCCGATCCGATTCGTAGACGCAGCATCCGCGCCACGACGAGCGAACACCCGAGCCAGGAGAGCGGCCCCACGAGCGCGCCGAACTCGCGGAAAAGCTCCCGGGGAAGCGGCAAGACGACGAGCAGCGCGAACAGGGCGCCGACGACGAGGGCCTGCGCCGCGCACGCGCGCCAGAGAATCGACATCATTAGCGTGCGATCGTAGGGAAGCTCGGATTTCCCCGGCGCCTACACTGGCCGCGGAAGCGCCTCGCGCGCATCCGTCGGGCGGTTAGCTCAGCTGGTAGAGCGCCTGCCTTACAAGCAGGAGGTCGCCTGTTCGAGCCAGGCACCGCCCATAGACCAGAGTCCCTGCTTATGGCTATTTTGAGGGTCTGTGACCTGCGACAGTTTCTCTCTAACGGCGGCAGGTGGAAGCATTGTGGAAGCACTGTAAGCAGCCGGGCGCTTCCACGGCGCGTTCTCCGGGCCGCTCAGGCGCTCGCCGCGGCGATCCGAGGAAAGGTCGGGACCGCCCGGGCGTGCGCCCCTGGGGACACTCGGACGCATGAGGGGCTCCCTCACACGCCGGACTGTTCTTCGGGCTCCACGCGCTCATGTATGTCGGGAGGAAGCGATGCACTGTTTGCGGGACCGCGCTGGCCGTCAGCGCGCCCGCACCCCCGGGGATGGTCGCTGCGCCGACCGCCTCGACCTTGCCGCCGCCCGCTCCGGCTGCCGACTGGTATTCGGACCCACGCTCAGAGGCGCGGCTGCGCTACTGGGACGGTGCGGCATGGACTGAGCACACCACGGAGTAGGAGTCGGGAAGTCCGCCTCCCCGTCCGACGCGCTCCGGCAGTTCGAGGAGGGCGCCCAACGTGGTCGCGTCCGCGCCGAGGCCGCCCTCC
>JACCUC010000196.1 GCA_013812065.1 Thermoleophilaceae bacterium
GGCGACGCTCGTCGAGCTCCCCCGCCAACGCGCGGTAGCGCTCGCCGATCGCGTGCTCGTCGATCACACCCCAGCAGTTCTACATAACCGGGACGATCCCTTCAGCTTGTTCTGTTACGAGTCCTAACGATCGGTGGCGGCGACCGCGCGTGCGGCGTTCAGTCGACCGCCGCTGACCGAGCGGCGCGAGTACACGGCGCGGCGGTCGGTGCGGCGCAGGAGGGCGGTCTTCAGCGACGGCGCGCTCCAGCGGGCGGCGCGCTCGCGCATCAGGGCCAGCGCGCCGGCGACGTGAGGTGCCGCCATCGACGTACCGGAGAGGTAGTCGTAGCCTCCTCCTCGGTAAGTCGACAGCACGTGGAGGCCGGGTGCGAACAGGTCGACCGAGCGGTCTCCGTAGTTCGAGAACCTGGCGATCTGCTCGCGGTTGGTCGAGGCGCCGACGCAGATGACGTTGGGAGAGGTCTCCGCGCACGGCGTCTGGGGCTTGGCGTCGACGTCACGCCCGGAGTTGCCCGCGGAGGCGACGTAGAGGGTCTTGGGATGACGCGCCATGGCTTCGCGGAGTGGCCGGCTGGTGCCGTTGCCCGACACGCTCACGTTGACGATCGGGATCCCGAGTCGGCTTGCGTAGTCGAAGGCCCGGACCATGTCCGAGAGCTTGCCGCGGCCGTGGGCGCCGGTGATCCGGATCGGAACGATCCGGGCCTTCCTACCGACCCCGACGACCCCCCGGCCATTGACCGCGGCGGCGACCGTACCCGCGGTGTGTGTACCGTGGCCGTTGTAGTCGGCCGGGCGGTTGTCGCCGTCTCCGTGGCCGGTGAAGTCCCATCCGCGCCAGTCGTCGACGTAACCGTTGCGGTCGTCGTCGCGGCGATTGTGCTCCCTTCCGGAGCCCGATTCGCCGGGGTTCCGGCGAACGACGTCCCGCAGGTCCTCGTGCTCGAGGTTGATCCCACTGTCGACCATCGCCACGACCTGTCCGGACCCGCGGCTCAACTTCCAGGCGGCGTCCACGTCGGCGTCGGCGTCCCTTCTTCCCTCCGTGCCCCGGATCGCCTGACCGGTGTTGCGGAAGCCCCAGAGCCGCCTGAACAACGGCTCGGCCGCCTGAAGCCCGACCGGGCGATTGAGCTCGGCGTAGACGACTCGGGGATCGCGACGAAGCTCGCTCAGGGCGTTGTCGACGCCTCCCACGCGCACGCGCACGAGCTCCACGCCGGGCTCGAGTTGCTCGACGAGCTCGGTCTGGGCTCGTTCGCGGAACTCGGCCTGCTCCAGGGTGGAGAGCCCGATTTGCCGCTGTACGATGATCTCGCGCTCGAGCGGGCTGTCGGTCTCCGCGGTCGCCGGGGACGGACCGGCCAGGGCGGCGGCGGTCGCCGTGGTCAGGGTCGCCAGTATTCGGGTCAGGGCAGGGGCCACCGGCCGGCGGCGGGCAGGCGTGATCAACAGGTTCTCCTTCGCGTATCGAGGCAGGAGGGCGCACCGCCCCGTATGACCGCGCGACGGCGAGGGCGGTCGGGCGAGCGCTCGAGCGCCCGAAGGGTGATCGAGCGACGCCTCGAATCGCTAAGTGACCAAGCGGGCGAGCTTCTCCCCCCGGGCAAGCGAGGATCGCCCCGGCGAGGTCTATCCGGGGTTCCGGACTCCGCCGTCCTCGTCTCTTGCGAGAGACCGAGTCGCGCTGACGCTCAACCGACGGGATGCGGGGCTCGAGCGATCCGGCGATCAGCGTCGCCGCGCTACCCCCCGACCCTCGCGACGTGCTGCCGCCTCGAGTGGCGCGTCTACGACCGGCCGAGCTGCTGCTCGAGGAACGGCTTGATCAGCCGCCACGTCACGGCGCCCAGAACGAGCGCGAGCAGGACGAGGAAGGCGTCAAAGGCGCTGACGCCGATCGACCACAGGGCGATCCAGATCACGAGCCCGACGAGCAGTGCCCAGAGGACGGCCATGCGGCGCGGGACCTTAGCCGAGGACTCCGGCCGGCGGAGACCGAGCGGCGGGCGCGGCGCGAAACCCTACGGCTCGAGCGCGCGTCCCAGCTCGCCGACGAGCTCCCGCACCGCCTCCGCCCCGCCGTCGCCCGCAGCCCGGACCACGCGGCTCCCGACGATCACCCCGTCGGCGATCTCTCCCACTCCGCGCGCCTGCTCGGCCGTGGCGATCCCGAAGCCGACGGCGACCGGGGTCGGCGCGGCGGCCGCCCGCACCCGCTCGACGAGCGCCGAGAGCTCGGGCGGGAGCTCCCCCCGCTCCCCCGTCGTCCCCGTGAGCGAGACGGTGTACACGAACCCCCGCGCATCCTGTCCGATCGCCGCGAGCCGATCGGCCGCCGTTGTCGGAGCGACGAGGGGAACGAGCGCGAGTCCGCGCGAGTCGCAGGCGGCACGCAGCTCGGTCGCCTCGTCGTGGGGGAGGTCGGGAACGATCAGGCCCGCGGCGCCGGCGTTCGCCGCCCGCCCGACGAAGGCCTCCGCGCCGCCGGCGAGGACCGTGTTGGCGTAGACCATGAGCAGTACGGGGAGCCGCGCGGCAACCGAGTCGCAAACGCCCAGGACGTCGTCCACGGTCGTGCCCGCGGCCAACGCCTCGGTGGCCGCCGCGTGGATCGTCGGGCCGTCGGCGAGCGGATCCGAGAAGGGAACGCCGAGCTCGGCGAGGTCGGCACCCGCGTCGGCGCAGGCCTCGGCCACCGCGTGCGAGGTCGCGAGGTCGGGGAAGCCGCCCATCAGGTAGGGCATGAGCGCCGCCCGGCGGCCGTGGCCGGCGAAGGCGGCGGCGATGCGGTCAGCCAAGCTCGAGGACCTCGGCGAGGTCCTTGTCGCCGCGGCCCGAGAGGGTGAGGAGGTCGAGGCCTTCGTTCGAGGCGCGAAAGCCGCCCGCGAGCCCCGCCCCGTCGCCGTTGGCCGTCACGGGTCCCGTCCCCGCAGCCGCCTCGACTCCCGAGCCGAGCAGCCACGCGACCGCGTGCGCGGGCTCGAGCGCCGGGACGATGCCCTCGAGCCGGCATAGGCGCCGAAACGCGGCGACCGCATCGTCGTCGGTCACCGCGACGTAGCGCGCCCGTCCCGAGTCGCGCAGGTGGGCGTGCTCGGGACCGGAGCCCGGATAGTCCAGTCCGGCGGAGACCGAGTGGGCCTCGACGATCTGGCCGTCTGTGTCCTGCATCACCGCCGAGAGCGAGCCGTGGAGGATGCCGCGCGCCCCGGTCGACAGCGGAGCGCTGTGGCGACCGGAGTCGATCCCCTCCCCCGCGGCCTCCACTCCGATCAGCTCGACGTCGGCGTCGGCGGCGAACGCGACGAAGGTGCCGATTGCGTTCGAGCCGCCGCCCACACACGCGATCACCCGGTCGGGCAGCCGGCCCTCGGCGGCGAGTATCTGAGCCCGCGCCTCGTCGCCGATGACCCGCTGCAGATCCCGCACGAGTGCGGGGTAGGGCGCGGGGCCGACTGCCGAGCCGAGCACGTAGTGGCTGTGGCCGGCGTTGGTCACCCAGTCGCGGATCGCCTCGGAGACTGCCTCCTTGAGCGTGCGCGCACCGGCCTCGACGGGCGCGACCTCGGCCCCGAGCAGCCCCATCCGCTCGACGTTCGGGCGCTGACGGCGCATGTCCTCGGAGCCCATGTAGACCACGCACTCGAGCCCGAGCAGGGCGCACGCGGTCGCGGTGGCGACCCCGTGCTGGCCGGCGCCGGTCTCGGCGATGATGCGCGCCTTGCCCATGCGCCGGGCGAGCAGGGCCTGGCCGAGCGCGTTGTTGAGCTTGTGGGCGCCGGTGTGGAGCAGGTCCTCGCGCTTGAGGTAGACCGTGCGCCCGGCGGCCTCCGACAGGCGCCGCGCGCGGTAGAGCGGCGTGGGGCGACCTGCGTAGTCGCGCAGCAGGACGGCGAGCTCCTCGGCGAACGCCGGGTCCGCGCGGGCCTCGACCCACGCCGCCTCGAGCTCGTCGAGCGCGGGGATCAGCGTCTCGGGGACGTAGCGTCCGCCGTAGGCGCCGAAGCGGCGATCGAGGGGGCGCGCCGTCGCGGCGGGCTCGCTCACCGGCCCGCTCCCGCGCGCTCGGCGTGCAGGCCGACGACCGGAGTCTCGAGCCGCTGCGAGGCCGCGTCGACGGCCCGGAAGAAGGCCCGCACCTTCGCCGGGTCCTTGCGTCCCGGAACGGACTCGGTGCCGCTCGCGGTGTCGACCGCGAACGGGCGGACCGCGGCGATCCCCGCCCCCACGTTGTCGGCGCTCAGCCCGCCGGAGAGGACGATCGGCGTGCCGCCGGGGTGGGCGCCCGCGAGCTCCCAGTTGAAGGTCTCGCCCGTGCCGCCCCGGCGCCCGGACACGTGGGCGTCGAGCAGGTGCAGATCGACCTGCCACGCCGCGAGCGCGCGCAGCGTGGACGCGTCCCTGACCCGCACCGCCTTCATGACCCGGGCGCCGGTGCGGCGGGCGGCCTCGCGACAGTAGGCGGGCCCCTCGTCCCCGTGGAGCTGGAGGATCGAGAGCGAGCAGCGGTCGGCGACCTCCGCCACCTCCTCGAGCGACCGGTTGACGAACACGCCGGTGAGCGCGACCTCACGCCGCAGCTCGGCCGCGATCTCCTCGGCGACGAGCGGATCGCAGCGGCGGGGACTCGGCGCGTGGAAGATCAGGCCGAGCGCCCACGCCCCGAGCTCGACCGCTCGCCGCGCGTCGTCGGCGTTGGTGACGCCGCAGATCTTGACCTTCACGGGCTGCACGACCTCATGGTCGCACGCGCGCCGAGAGAAGCCTCCTTGCCGACCGGCGAGCTCGGCGATGGCCGCCGGGGAACGACCGCCCGGTGGGCGGCTCCTCCCAGTCGAAGCCGCACCACCGGGCCCAAGGGCGCCGGCTGAGGGGGCGGGCCGGCGCATGAAAGCCCGCCCCCGTCGCCTGCCCAGCTTGATCAGGGCAAGGGGAGCACGTCGTCGCCCTCCGGGGGTCTCAGGCCTTCCCTCGGGTCGGCTGCGCCGGCGTTGGCCGGCCGCGGGGCGAGCTCGAGATCGGCGCTCTCTCGTCCCCGGCCGCGCAGGAACTCGATCTCGATCGAGTCGCCCGGCTTGTTGTCCTCGATCGCCTCGGCGACGTCCTCGGGGCTGCCGACGTCGCGGCCGTCGACGCGGACGATCAGGTCGCCGCCGAGGAGGATCCCCTCCTCGGTCCGAGTGCGCCCGGCGCGCAGGCGCGCGCGTGCCGCCGGGCTGCCCGGCTGAACGTCCTGGACGAGGGCGCCGCGATCGGCGGGCAGGTTGAGGTCGCGGGCGAGGTCGGCCACGGGCGCGGTCGTCACGCCGATGTAGGGCCGCTCGATCTTGCCGTCCTCCTCGAGTTGGGGGACGACCTCCTTGACGGTGTTGACCGGCACCGCGAAGCCGATCCCGACCGAGCCCTGCGCGCCGCCGGTGGCGATCTGCGAGTTGACGCCGATGACCCGGCCGGCCGCGTCGAGCAGCGGGCCGCCCGAGTTGCCGGGGTTGACCGAGGCGTCGGTCTGGATGACGTCGTCGATCGAGAAGTTGTTGGGAGCCGGGATCTGGCGCTGGAGGGCGGAGACGATGCCCGTGGTCACCGTCTGGTCGAAGCCGAACGGGTTGCCGATGGCGATCGTCGGGTCGCCGACCTTGAGCTTCGAGGAGTCGCCGAGCGGGAGCGGACGGAGCTTGTCCTCGTCCATGTTGACCTTCAGCACGGCGATGTCGGTCGAGGGGTCGGCGCCGACGATGCGCGCATCGATACTCTCGTCCTCGCCCGGCTCGCCGAAGCGCACGCGGACATCGCGCGAACCCTCGACGACGTGAGCGTTGGTGACGATGAAGCCCTCGTCGCTGATCACGAACCCGCTCCCGGAAGCGGCGCCTCCGCGGTCGGGGAGCCCGAACGGCGAGGTCGAGGCGCCAGCGCGCCCGCGAGCCTCGATGAAGACGACGCCGCGCTCGGAGCGGCGGTAGATCTCGTTGACGGTGGAGCCGTCGCCGTCCTCGTCGGCGGCCGGCTGGACGATCGGGCTCTGGGAGATGATCGGCTCCGAGCTCTCGCCGCCGGTGTCGATGATCCCGGTGGCGATCAGGATCGCGCCGAGGATCAGCACCACGAGACCTCCGAGGGCACCCGCGAGGAGGGTCTGAGCGCGTGCCGACTTGGTCATGACGCCAGTTCTAGGGAGGTTTGCTTAAGTGGCGATAAAAGTCTTTGAATCGCTTCAGCGGCGGGGTGCGAGCGCGCCGGGCGGCAGGGCGAGGAAACCGCGCAGCCGCCCGAGGGGCCCGAGGCCGGCGGTGAGCGCCCGGCGCAGCGC
>JACCUC010000205.1 GCA_013812065.1 Thermoleophilaceae bacterium
CGCGGCGGGGTGGGCGATCCTCGTGCCATACCTAGGCCCGGCGTGGGAGCTCACGGCCATCGTGCCTGCGCGCGTCGAGCTCGTCGACCACGCCGTCCCCGGCGCGCTGGCCGCGATCGCGGCCGCCTCGTGCCTCGCCCGACGCGGCCGTGACGCGATTACGCCGCCCGACGCGGCCGTCGTCGCCGCGAGCGCGCTCGCCGTGCTCGCCGGCTTCTGGACCACGGCCACGCACGTGCCCGTCCTGCCCCTCGCCGCGGACGGCGAGCTCTCCTGGCCGGCCGCCCTGCTGCACGCGTCCGCGGGGCCCCCCCTGCTCGCCGCCTCGCTCGTCCTCCTCCTCCGGGAGACGCGGCAAGCCGCCGGGTAGCGGGAAGGCAGGCGGCGCGGCTCAGCCCCGAAGTGGGGCGGACGCGTAGGCGTTGTGGGTGATCTCGCACCAGATCACGATCGACCGGTAGCGGCCGAGGTCGACGCCGTCGGGGACGCGGAAGTTCATGGAGCCCGCCGTCGCGTCAAGGAAGACCACCCGGCGAAAGGGCGCACGTCTCGCCTGCCGCGTCGTGCGCGGCCTTGGCGACTCGCTCAGCCAGATCTCGAGGTCCACGTTCGGGCTCACGTAGAAGTCCTCGAGCCGCAGCGCGGCCGACCGGTCGCCGAGCCGGTAGATCCGGACCTCGCCCTCCCCGACCCGGTCCACGCCGTCGAACCGCCCCCGCGCGAGGACGCGGCTCCGGCGCGAGGTCATCGCCGGCAGCGGCGGCTCGACGAGAGGCAGGTCGACCTGCTGCTCGACGCGCGCCCGCCACGGACCGCCGCCACGAACCGCGAGCGAGGTCGGACCGCGCTTGACCGAGTAGCCCACGTCCTCCTCGGGGCAGCTCGAGGCCTGTGCGAGCGGGTGCCCGAACGGCTGCCCGGACGGGCGCCGCGGCTGAAGGCCGAACGCACCGCGCTCGCACTCCCAGGCGGTGCGCCACTGGATCGCGTGGTCGGCGATCGCGAAGGGCCTCGTGACCTGGTCGCGGTCGCCGGAGAAGGTCGCCACCGGTTGCCACCACGGCTGTGACCGGCGTGGGCTTGCCGCCGTCGCCCCCGACGACGTGCTGGTGAAGGCGTCCGATGTCGCCCCGGTCGCCGTGCCCGCCTTCGCGGCCGGGGGCGGAAGCGCGTCCCGCAGGCCGAAGAAGCCGCCGCTGTACACGGCACTCACGGCCAGGAAGGCGACGATCAGCCCACCGAGCGCGCTCCGAAGCGGGGACCGGCTCAAAGCGCGCCCACGGCGAGCCCCGCGACGACTCCACCTGCGAACGTCGTCAGCAGCATGAGACCCGGTGTGCGCCAGCCGAGGTCCTGGCGGACGATGCCGAGCGTCACGAGGCCCGTGGACGGAACGGTGAGGAGGAGAGCGGTCGCCGGCCCAATGCCGAGTCCCAGTGCCAGCACGCCGAGAACGAGCGGAATCTCGAACAGCGTGGGTACCTGGACGAGCGTCCCCACGCCCGCCGCGAGCACGGTCGCCACGACGCCGGAGCCGACGATGTCCGACAGGCCCTGCGGGGACGCGATCGTAAAGACGCCGCCGACCGCGAACCCGGCGACGAGCATGGCCGGGACCAGCCGAACCGCCAGCTCGCTCGTGTGCCGCCACCAGCCGCGAAGAGCCTCCCTGACTGCGTTGGCCCAGGTGTCGGGGCCGCTCAGGTCTCGCGCTGGGGCCGCCGCGTGCAGCACATCCTCGGCGCACGGGGCCGACGGCGCCACGGTCGCCCGTCTGCGGTGGGCGCGCGCGACCAGGGGCACGGCAGCGAAGATCATCAGGAGGGCGAACGCGACCCGGGCCGACCCCGACGAGGTCGGCATGAGCAGGAAGATGGCAAGCAGCCCGACGGGGTTCAGCAGCGCCGAACCGAGCATCATGGCGAGCGTCGCCTCGAGCGCCGCGCCGCCGCGGTAGAAGCCGAGCGAGACGGGCGCGGAGCAGGCGCTGCACATGAAGAGCGGAAGACCCATGCCGCCACCGACTCCGGCGCCGAGCCGGCCCTGGCGCGCGAGCAGCCTCCGGACGCGGCCCTGCGGGGAGATGGCGACCATGGCGGCGCCTCCGAGGAGGATCGCGAAGAACATGCCGACGGCGTTGGCGTCCCAGAGGTTGATGCCGTAGGCAATCCATTGCAGGGGGTCCGGAAAGGTCGCCGGGTCGAAGAAGTGGGAGAAAGCCGACCGGTTGCGCCCGGAAGCCCCCTGGTCAAGCGTCGGCAGCTTCCCGAGCATCGCGGTGAGGCGCGTCTGCGTGAGGAAGAAGCCCAGGACGCCGATGAGGATCGCGACCGCTAC
The DNA here is from genome assembly GCA_013812065.1 of Thermoleophilaceae bacterium. Lineage (GTDB taxonomy): Bacteria > Actinomycetota > Thermoleophilia > Solirubrobacterales > Thermoleophilaceae > JACCUC01. The sequence goes on from JACCUC010000205.1 coordinate 2,338, forward strand.
GACGGCGCGCTTTCCAGCCAGCCGCGCGAGCGCCTCGTCAGTGCGCGGTGCCGATGTGATGGACACTGAATTCCCCTTCAACGACCGACCTCCCGGAACATCGGCAACTGTAGAGCCGCGGCCCGCCCGCGCCTAGTATGGCCGGGATGCGGTCGATGCGAGCCTTCCTTCGACGCGCGGGGACGACCGCCGTCGTCGCGGCGCTCACCTTCCTCGTCAGCGTCGCCGGAGCGGCCGCTCAAGATCGGCAGGCGGACGTCGTCCGGCTCCCCTTTCCCGAGGATGAGGGCAACCTGACGCCGTACAGCTTCGAGCTCGGCTATCCGCTCGTCACCCTCATCTACGACACCGTGATGTGGCGTGACGCCGCCGGAGTGCCGCGCCCCTGGCTCGCCCGCTCGGTTACGCCGAGCGCCGACGGGCGCCGGCTGCGCATCCGCCTGCGCCGCGGCGTCCGTTGGCACGACGGTGAACCGCTGACCGCCGACGACGTGGCGTTCACCTTCCGCTACGTCGCCGCCCATCCGCACCCTCGGTTCACGCCGCAGCTGGCGGACGTCGAGCAGGTGACGACCCCCGACGCCAGCACCGTCGACGTCGCCCTGCGCCGGCCGTCGCTCGGATTCCTCGACCAACCGCTCGCCGACGTCCCGATCCTCCCGGAGCACATCTGGGCCTCCCTACCTCCCGGACGCACCGCCCCGGCCGGCCGCGCGGTCGGAAGCGGCCCCTACCGGCTCACTCGCCACCGCCGGGGCGAGCGCTACACGCTGCGAGCCAACCGCCGCTACTTCCGGGGTCGGCCGACCGTGCGCACGCTCGAGGTGCCGATCATCCGGGACGCCGAGCGGGCGATCCGGTCGCTTCAGCAGGGTCG
>JACCUC010000255.1 GCA_013812065.1 Thermoleophilaceae bacterium
CGCGCGCGGATCGTGTCGTTCACCCGGTCCCAGACGATCCGCGGGCGCAGCTCGGCGAACTGCTCTGACGGGTAGCGCCCGTCGAGCATGTCGAGCACCGAGTCGAGCAGCTCGCGGCCGAGCTCGGCGAACGGATAGGCGCGCCGGACGAGATCGTGCACCGCAGGCACCGACAGCTCCTCGTCGGCCGCGGTCATGGCGACGATCTGCTGGGCGAGCACGTCGAGCGGGTTGCGCGGCACGACCGTCTCCTCGATCAACCCCTCGCGCATTCGCCGCGCCACCACCGCGCACTCGAGCAGGTCGGCCCGGAACTTGGGGAAGATCCGTCCCTTCGAGACCTCGCCCACACCGTGCCCCGCGCGCCCGATCCGCTGGAGACCCCGCGTGACGGACTTGGGCGACTCGACCTGGATCACGAGGTCGACCGCGCCCATGTCGATTCCCAGCTCGAGCGAAGACGTGGCCACGAGGCAGGGCAGGCGCCCCGACTTGAGCTCCTCCTCGACCACGAGCCGCTCCTCGCGGGCGAGCGAGCCGTGGTGAGCGCGGGCGATCTCGGCCGGAGCGATCGTTTCGGGCGGCCCGGAGCCGTTGCCCTGCTTGCCCGCGTCGGAGGCGTCCGCCGCCGCGGCCAGCTCGTTGAGCCGCGCCGCGAGCCGCTCGGCGCCGCGCCGGTTGTTGACGAACAGGATCGTCGAGCGGTGGGCGCGAACGAGCTCGAGCAGCTCGGGGTAGATCGCCGGCCAGATCGAGCGGCGGGTAGCGGCCGCGGGATCGGAGCCATCCGTCCCGGCGAGGTCCGACACCGGTTCGATCCCCCTGCCCACGAGGTCGCCGCCTCCCGCGGCCGTCCCCATTCCCCCGACCGCCGGATCGACCACGTCGTGCTCGCCCGGCTCGCGCATGTCCTCCACCGGCACGCGGATCTCGAGGTCGAGCGGCTTGCGCAATCCGGTGTCGACGATCGTGCACTCGCGGCTCGGGCCCACGAGGTAGCGACCGACCTCCTCGAGCGGCCGTTGCGTGGCCGAGAGCCCGATGCGCTGGAGCGGCTGCGGCGCCTGCACGGCGGCGAGCGCCTCGAGGCGCTCGAGCGTCAGCGCCAGGTGCGCGCCGCGCTTGGTCTGCGCCACGGCGTGGACCTCGTCGACGATCACCCATTCGGCGGCGCCGAGCATCTCCCGTGCGCGCGAGGTGAGCATGAGGTAGAGCGACTCCGGCGTGGTGATGAGCACGTCGGGCGGCGTGCGCAGCATCTGCTGGCGCTCGCGCTGCGGGGTGTCGCCGGTGCGGATCGCCACCGACACCTCCCCGCCGATCCCACGCAGCGGCGCGCGCAGGTTGCGCTCGATGTCGTAGGAGAGCGCCTTGAGCGGCGACACGTAGACGAGCCGCGTGCGGCCCTCCGACGGGTCGGCCACGAGCCGGTCGAGCCCCCACAGGAATGCGGCCAGCGTCTTTCCCGAGCCGGTCGGAGCGGAGAGGAGCACGTTCTCGCCGCGCGCGATCGCCGGCCACGCCTGCGTCTGCGCGGCGGTCGGCTCCGCAAAGGCACGCAGGAACCAGTCCCTGACCGATGGCGTGAAGGTTGCGAGCGGGTCCGCGTGCATGCGACCCTTGAGCGTACCGCGGTTGAGGCGATCTCCGATCCCTTCACACGACGGCCACAACCTCCTGCCGGGAGCGCTGCGAGACTCGGGCCACCGGAATGAGCGCGCCCCCCCGCACATCCGAGCGCCCGCGAGCAAGTCGACCCGCCGAGCGCCCGGCGCAGAGCCGGCGCTCGGCCGATCACCCCCAGGAGCACCTGCTCGCGCGCCGCCACGCCCGGCTAGTCCGCGGTCGCCGGCGTCTGATGGGAGCAGCGATCCTCCTCGGCGTGGCGATCGGCCTCGTCGCCTACCTCGCGGGCGGCCGAGAGGACGGAGCCTCGGTGGCCTCGCTCGCACGACCGCACGCCCCGCCGCGGGCCGAGCCTCTGCCGGCGCCCGCGGTGCCCACCGCAGACCGGTTCGCGGCGGCGGCCGCCTACGCCCGCGCTCGCACCGGCAACGCCTCGCTGGCGGTGGTCGACACGCGCGGGCGGGCGCGCGGCCTCGACGCCCGGCGCGGCTACGTCTCGGCGAGCGTGCTCAAGGCCATGATCCTCGTCGCGTACCTCGATCTCACGGCGCGCCGCGGTGAGCCGCTGACCAACTCGGCGCGTTCGCAGCTCGAGGGCATGATCCGCCGATCCGAGAACGCGCCGGCCAACCAGCTGGTCCAGGTCGTGGGCGCCGGGGGGCTGCGCGAGGTGGCGAGGCGCGCCGGCATGCGCCGCTTCACGCCGCTGGTCGCCCCCTGGGGTCTCTCGCGGATCACCGCCGAGGACCAGGCGCGCTTCTTCCACCGGATCGACGAGCTCGCCCCGGGCCGCTACCGGGCCTTCGCGCGCGGGCTGTTGACCGGAATCGTGCCCGAGCAGAGGTGGGGCGTTCCCCAGGCGGCGCGAGATCGCTTCACCGTCCTGTTCAAGGGGGGCTGGCTGCCGAGCGACGAGCGCGGGTGGACCGTGCACCAGGTGGCGAAGCTCGAGTCCGGCCGCGGACCGCTGTCGATCGCCGTGCTCTCGGACGGTAATCCTTCGCGGGCCTACGGCATGGAGACCGTGCGCGGCGTGGCGGAGCGGCTCCTGCGGTAGCCCTCGAGGCTACGGGCCGAGCGCCAGCTCGCGCGCCCGGGCGAACACGGCGTCGATCATCTCCTCGGTCAGCCTGCCGGTGAACGTGTTCTGCTGGCTCGGGTGGTAGCAGCCGACCAGCATGCGCCCGTCAGGCAGCGCGTGCTCGGCGCCGTGCCCGAAGCGCGGTCGGGGCCGCAGCCCGAGCAGGCGGGCGGCGGCATCCCAGGCAAAGCCGCCGAGGCAGACGATCGCGCTCACGCCGTCGAGCAGCGCCAGCTCCTCCTCCGCGTACGGCAGGCAGTTGTCGCGCTCGGACGGAAGGGGCCGGTTCGCCGGCGGCGCGCACCGGACCGCCGCGGCCACGAAGGCGCCGTCCAGGCGCAGGCCGTCGCCGGGGTGAAGCGACGTTGGCTGGTTGGCGAAGCCGGTGCGGTGGAGCGACCCGTACAGCCAGTCGGCGGATCGATCGCCGGTGAACACCCGTCCCGTGCGGTTCCCGCCGTGGGCGGCCGGAGCGAGACCGAGGATGTAGACCCGCGCGGCCGGGTCGCCGAAGCCGGGCAGCGG
>JACCUC010000260.1 GCA_013812065.1 Thermoleophilaceae bacterium
ATCAACGAGTCGCTGTCCGACGTCTTCGGCGAGCTCGTCGACCTGACGAACGGCCGGGGCACCGACACCCCCGCGAACCGGTGGCAGCTCGGCGAGGATGTGGCGGGAGGCGGGGTGATCCGCAACATGGCGGACCCGACCCTCTTCAAGGATCCAGACAAGATGACCAGCTCGCTGTACGTCGCCGACGAGGAACAGGACGACTCGGGCGGCGTCCACGTCAACAGCGGGGTCAACAACAAGGCCGCGTACCTCTTGACCGACGGCGGCAGCTTCAACGGACAGACCGTGTCGGGGCTCGGCGTGGACAAGGTGGCCAAGCTCTACTACGAGGTCGAGTCGAACCTGCTCACCTCGGGGAGCGACTATCCGATCTCCACGACGGGCTCAGGCAGGCGTGCGTCAACCTGACCGGCACGAGCGGGATCACCCCCGCTGACTGCACCCAGGTGACGAACGCCACGCAGGCCGTCGAGATGGATCAGGATCCGCCGAACGCGCCCGCCCCCGAGGCCCCGATCTGCGGCAGCGGCCAAAGTCCTGTCGACGCGCTCTTGGAGGGCTTCGAGGGCTCGCCCACGGGATGGTCGACCAGTGGCGCGTGGGCCCCGATCGACGTCTACGCCAAGACCGGCAGGGGCAGCATGGATGCGCCCGCCGTCGGCTTCGCAGCCGACTACTCCGCGGTCAGCCCCCCGGTGACCATACCGAGCGGCGGCCAGCTCCACTTCGACCACTCCTACGGCTTCGAGGACTACCCCGCCGAGGACTATCCCGCGTTCAACTTCGACGGCGGACGCGTGGAGTACAGCACCAACGGGACATCCTGGAACGACGCTGGGCCGCTCTTTACCCACAACGGCTACGACGGGCAGTTCGGGGACTCGGGCTCCGGGACGAACGGCTTCGTCGCCGACAGCTACGGCTACCGCTCGAGCCGGGCGGACCTGAGCTCGCTTGCCGGCCAGAGCGTACGGTTGCGATTCCGCATCACCACCGACGACTCGGTCGGCGACTTCGGCTGGACTCTCGACAACGTCCGCGTCTATAGCTGCGTCGACACGACCGAGCCGACCGCGGTCGCGCCGAGCTCGGAGCTCTCGACGGGCTCCACCTTCGGCACGAGCGCCACCGGCGCCTCGGTGCCGACCCGCATCTCGTGGGCGGCGGGAAGCGACAACGTCACCCCGAGCGGGAGTCTCACGTACCGGCTCGAGGAGCGCGTCAACTCCGGCGCGTGGACCCCGGTCACCGGCTTCTCGACCGCCCGTTCGGCCCAGCGCATGCAGGCGCCGGGGCGTCGCTACGAGTACCGGGTCATCGCCCGTGACGGCGCGGGCAACGTGAGCACCCCGGCCACGGGCCTGGGCCTCAGGGTGGACGCCCGCCAGGAGAGTAGTTCCCTGGTCTCCTACTCGAGCGGCTGGCTATCGAGGCTCGCGCGCCGCAGCGCCTGGGGCGCAAAGGTGCGTCCGACGACGAGGACGGGCGCCAAGGCCAGGAGCAGCTTCACCGGACGCAGCGTGGCCGTCGTCATGCCCAAGGCACGCAACCTCGGCACCGCCAAGGTGTGCCTCTTGCGCGGCGCGGCGCGGCGCGCGTGCACCACGGTCGACCAGAGCCCGCGCTCCGGCCTCGGACAGCGCAAGGCGGTGTTCACCCGCAACGGGCTCTCGCCGACCCAGCCCCACCGGGTCGAGGTGAGCGACGTCTCCGGGCGGGTCGAGCTCGACGGAGTGGTGGTGCTCAAGTAGGCACTGCGCAGCGAGTGAGCTACGGCAGCGTGACCGCCAACCGCTTTCCGCCGAACCCGTTCCGAGAGTCGTGGCCTTCGAGCTGCACGCGCCTCACGCCGGTCGGCACGCGAACCCGCGTCTGCCGTCGCCAGAACGGTTGCTCGTGCGGGTGGGGATGAGCCAGTCGCTTGACCCCGAGCACGCGGCCCTCGACGGTGAGGACGCGCCACCCGTCGGCATAGCGCTCGGGCGAGTCGTAGGGCGAGCTCACCATCACCATGAAGTCGTACGTGCGAGGGCCGGTGTGGATCGGACGCACGTTGAGGAGCTCGGGGAAGCGCTGGTCGGAGCGTCCGGCGGCGGGCGCCCGTGACTCGAGCTCGGCGCCTGAACGCTCTCCAGTCTGCTCTCGCCCGCAGCCCGCGAAGAGAGCGAGGGCGCCGGCGAGCACCGCCGTAGCCGCCGTGGCGCGCCGCTCCCGCGGCCCGCGGCTCAGGCGGCCTGGTCGGAGGTGGTCTCTGGCCACGAGGCGTCGCCGCCCGCGGCCCCGCGCATCACCTTCAAGCTCAGCAGCGCACACTTGCGGCGGGTGGGGGAGATGTCGATCCCGAGCTGATCGAGCACCCAATCGGCGCTGAGCGTCGGGATCTCGGCCACCGGCATCCCGATCAGCTCCTCCGAGGTGATCGAGGCCGCCGCCTGCGAGATCGCGCAGCCCTGCCCGTGGAAGCGCAGCTCCGCGATCCGCCCTTCGTCGTCGACGATCAGGTGGACGCCGAGCTCGTCGCCGCACAGCGGGTTGTGGTCGTGGAACTCGAGGTCGTGCGGTTCGAGCTCGCCGAAGTTGCGCGGCTTCTTGTAGTGATCGAGGATGTAGTCGCGGTAGAGCTCGTCCATGGCCACCCAGAGGCTAGCCGCAGGGAGCGCGAGAATATGCCCGTGGGCGACGCGACCTCTCCAGAGCCGCTGGTAGTCGGCGTCGACGTCGGCGGGACGAAGATCGTGGCCGGTGCGGTGCGCGGTACCGAGGTGATCGAGACCGTCGAGCGCCCGACCGACGTCTCCAACGCGGACGCTGTCCTGAGCGGCATCCAGACCGCCGTGCAGGAGATCTCGGAGCGAGACGAGCCGCCCTCCGCGGTCGGGATCGGTGTGCCGTCGCAGATCGACTTCGCAGCCGGTCGCGTCCTATCGAGCGTCAACATCCCGGTCGCCGGGGTCCACCTGCGCAACGACCTCTCGGCTCGCCTGGGCGTGGCGGTCTACCTCGACAACGACGCCAACTGCGCCGCCCTGGCCGAGGCCGAGCTCGCCGAGGGGGGACCGGTCGGCCACCTCGTCATGCTGACGCTCGGAACCGGCGTGGGCGGGGGCGTGGTGATAGACGGTCGCGTCTTCCGCGGCGCAACCGGCCTGGGGGCCGAGCTCGGCCACCTCGTGATCGACAGCGAGGGGCCCGAGTGCCCGGGCAACTGTCCCAACCGGGGCTGCCTCGAGGCGCTGTGCAGCGGGCAGGCGCTGGCGCGCGACGCCGGCGCCCTGGCCGCCGCCGAGCCCGACTCGCGCCTCGCCGGGCTCG
>JACCUC010000280.1 GCA_013812065.1 Thermoleophilaceae bacterium
GGCGGCGCGGGCGACGGATGGGTGGCTGATTCACGGCTGAGCCGCGGGTCGATGCGTAAGTCGGCGCCGGAGATTGGGGGGCCAGAGGCCTCCGAGCGGCCGATCTTCTACTTCGACTTCTCATCGCCGGAGTGCTGGCTCGCGGCAGAGCGGGTTAACCATGAGCTGCCGGTGGTGCCGGTCTGGACGCCGGTGCGGGTGAGTGGTTCGCGCGGCTCGCCCTCGACCGAGGAGCTGGTCGACCTCGACCGCCGCGGCGCCGCTCCGGGGCTACCGGCGATCCGGCTGCCCGATCCGTGGCCTGACGACCTCGACTTGGCGCTGAGGGCGGCGACCTTCGCCGCCGCGTCGGGCCGAGTCGTGGCCTTCTCGCTGGCCGCGCTGCGTCAGGCGTTCGCGGCAGGTCGTGACCTGTCCGAGGTCGACAACGTGCTCATCGCCGCGGCGGCGTGCGAGCTGCATCCGCGCGCCGTGCTCAAGGGGATCGAGAGCCGGTCGACCGCTGAGCGCCTACGTGCTGCAAGCGCGGAGGCCGCCGAGCGCGGAGTCAGAGAGGTGCCGGCCCTCGTCGCTCACGGTTGTGTCCTCCAGGGGTCAGCCGCGGTCGGAGACGCGACACCGGCAGCCCGGTACCTGTTGAGCGTGGCGCGGGGAGAGATCGACCTCGACATGGACGCCGCGCGCGCACTCCACGAGGGGCGCGGCGAGCGCTTACCTTGAGGCTTACCGCTCCTGCGCGCCGATGAGGCCTCCTCAGACTAGCGGGCCGACCACAACGAGCGGCTCGGCGCGCGGGAAGAGCATCTCGATCGCTTGAGCGATCGACTCGAAGTCTCCGCGGTTTTCCGTCGCCAGATCGAGGCCAGCCATGTATGCCGTGGCCGCGATCTCGATGTCGAGGAGCCAGGCCGCCTGACGCATCGTTTTCGACCGGCGGTCGCCGCGTCGAGCCCTCGGCGGGTGGGGCAGCTCCGCGCGGACGCGCCCGGCCACCAGCGAGGCACGCCCATCAAGCGAGACCGCGCGAAAGGCGTTGCTCTCAAGAAGGTGGGTGAGCCAGTCGAGAAGGGCTCGGAATCGAGGGTCTCGGATCTGGCCCTGGTATCCGTAGGCGACCTCGAGCAAGGCGACTGAGGCCACCGCCACCGGGTCGTCAGCGACGGCCTGGCTGAGGACGTATTCAAGGACGGGTCCCTCGGGCTGGAGGCGCGAGACCACGCTCGTGTCCCAGAGCGCAGTCACTAACTGCCTTCGGGCTCGAGCATCTCTCTACGCAATGCCGACGCCGCCTGGCGCGCTTGTGCTTCAGACGGGAACTCCGCGTCATCGAGATCGGAGCGACCCTCGTTTCGCGTTCGTAGGCCTCGGCACCTCGGGCCGGGAGACGAACCAAGGCATCGTTACGTGAGGTACCGAGCTCTTCGGCCAAGCGGTCGGCGCTGTCGGCCAAATGCTCGGGCACTCTGAGCGTGGTTCGGGGTCCTTGCGTGGGAAAGGCTCGCTCGCGCGGCGCGCGGGGTTCGGCCGCGTGGCTCGCAGGCAGTGATGCCGCCGTCCTTTTCCCTGCTCTCAGATCGGATCCCGTGGGCGCGCCGACGCGGTCGACTTCTAGCAAGCGCCCGTCGCGACTGTGGATACGGATCTCGCCGCCACCAGCATCGAGCGCAGAGCGGCGGCCGGCATCGATGGCCTCGGCTTTCGTGCGGTGACGTGAGCTAACGCGAGCGGAGCCTTGAGGCTTTACAGCCCAGCCGTTCCCACTGCTCTTGACCTCGAGCGGCCTTCCCATGGCCCAAAGACTTAGCGCATCACATGATGCGCTCTGCTACTGGTGCTCGATCGCGAACGCACGGCACCGCAAGCGCCGCTCCTGCCTAACCGGAAGCACGTTCGCGCCGGTTCTTGCTTCTCTGTGGCCGATCGAGGATGCTTCGCTGAGTGGTGCCTCTCGATCCTGACCACGAGTTGAGGGTTGCCGCCAACCGACGGGCGCGTGAGCTTGGTCAGCGGTACGACGATCTCGTGCCGATCGACGTCTTACGACAGGGGTTCGTCTTTCGAGGTGAGCGAATCAGCTTCGGCTCCTTTCAAAGGGGCATCCACCGGCCGAAACAGATGCGCGGCCCTGCCGCTCTGACTCTGATGACGGCGGCGCACGTACCAGGGAAGCAGCCTGCCTATGAAGACGAGATCGACATCGAAAGCGGCACGATCCTCTATCGCTACCGCGCCGGTCCCATCGATCAGCCCGACAACCGAGCGTTGAGAGCCGCTTTCGAGTCGCAGGCACCCCTCATCCACTTTCGCGGCATTGCACGTGGGCAGTACCACATTGTCCAGCCAGTCTTTGTGACCGGCGACGACCCCAGGAGCCGCACCGTGTTTCTCGAGGTCGGATTGCCGGCTGCGGATGTGCGCGGTGAGGGCCTGGTCTCCTCGCCCGATGCGCGTCGCTACGCGCTCCGAGAAGTCCGCTTCCGACTCCATCAGCAGCGTTTTCGTCAAGATGTCCTCCGGGCTTACCAACACCGCTGTACCGTATGCGCCCTCCGCGAACCGGCGCTCGTTCAGGCGGCGCACATTGTGGAGGACCGCGAAGAACAGGGCGTTTCCGCGGTAGTCAACGGGCTTGCCCTTTGCGCGATACACCATCTCGCGTATGACCGCAATCTGATGGGCATCGACCCGGAGGGCGTCGTCCACATCGCTCGTCGGCTTCGAGACGAGCGTGACGGACCCATGCTCCGCGAGGGACTTCAGGGCTTCCACGGGTCCGACATCGTTCTCCCGCGACGCCTGAGAGACCGACCGGAGCCGGAACGGCTGGAGGAGAGGTTCGACTACTTCGTCAGAGCCACAGACGCCGCGTAGTACGCATGCGTCGATTCGGAAGACGTCGCCGGTCGGCAGCCAAAGTCTCGCGATTCGAGCACATTCAGTAGTCCCCCCATGGCCGAGGCCAAGGCGGAGGAGCAGCAACCGTGCTCGCGCTGCAACGGCATGGACGTCCGTGCCGCCATCGAGGAGGCGCTGCGCCGAGCGCGCGAGGGCCGCACGCCGCAGCTCCTGGAAGCCGTCACCTACCGCTTCCGCGGGCACTCGATGGCCGACCCCGAGGAGTACCGCTCGAAGGACGAGGTCGAGGAGTGGCGCCGGCACGACCCGATCGCCACCTTCCAAGAGCGGGTAACGAGCGAGGACGTGCTGTCGACGTTCCGCGAACTCTGACGCGCGCGCAGCCCGCCGCCACGCTCTACCCCTCCGTTAGCTCCCTGACCGCGGCCACGAAGCGCTCCGCCAGCTCGAGCGTCTCCCGCACCTGCTCCTCGGAGAACCGCTTGGCTCGGTAATCGGCGTCCTCGCGCGGCTCCTGCGTAGCGGCCGCCGCACGGGCGAGCTGGGGATCGAAGTCCCCGCCTTCGACGTAGGTCTGGCGAAATAGGTGCCACATGCCGTTGTGGCTGCGGACAACCAGGTCTCGCTCGCTCAACGCCGCGCGGGCGGCATAGAACATCGCGTAGTAGGAGATCGAGATCGCGCCTGAGCGGCCGCCGCCGTCGACCACGAGCCTCGCATCCCGTAGCCATTCATCCGCTTGGTCGAGCAGCTCGCGCGTGCGTGGCCGCATGCCGGTGTAAGGACGCAGCGGAGGCCGCTCGTCCCCCTGCTCATCGCCGGCGAGCACGATCCGATCGCGCTCGACCTCGTCGATGAAGAAGGCCTCGACCGCGCGGCGCTCGGCAAGCCAGTCGAGGTCGCGGACCTGCACCGAGAAGAAGAGCTGACTGGCGCCAGCCGCGTCCGCGGCATGGTCCATCGCCCGTCTCGCCTCGTCGTACCCGCGCGCCGCATCCCCGCGGGTGAGCACCATGACGTCCACGTCGGACTCAGGGCCGGTCCGTTGCCCGCGCGCGCGGGAGCCGTACAGCCAAACGCTCACAAGGTCGTCGCCTAGCTGCTGCTCGAGCAGCGCGACGAAGCGGTCGAGCGTCTCACGCTCGAGCTCGGAGAGTGATGCCTCGGCCAGCGTCGCCATCGACCGAAGGTACCGCGACCGGCAATGCTCAAAGGCCGCGCGACGTACGACCCCGGCCGGCTCGAGTCGGTATAACGCGTTATGCCTGCTGCGACCGAAGCCCGAAAGAGAGAGATCGATGGCCACCGACGTAATCATGCCCCGCCTGTCCGACTCGATGGAGGAGGGCACCGTGCTCAAGTGGCTCGTCGAGGAGGGCGCAGAGGTCAAGCGCGGCGAGCCGCTCGTCGAGATCGAGACCGACAAGGCCAACATGACCTACGAGGCCGACACCGACGGCACGCTGATCGAGGTCGTGGCGAGCGAGGGGGACACGCTGCCGATCGGCGAGGTCATCGCGCGGGTGGGCGACCCGGGCGAGGCGTCGCAGAACGGCGGCGGGGCGCAGGCCGAGGGTGGTGGGGACGAAGGCGGCGACGCGAGCGGGGGCGGCGAGGACGGAGGCGAGGCGACCGAGGAGGAGGCCGAACGCGACGAGTCCGCGGTCGCGACGGCGGAGGAGAGCGGCTCCGCGGGGCGGCGGCCCGCGCGTGACAAGAGCGCCGCTGCGAGCGGTTCCGCGGAACCGCCGGCCGGCGATGGCGCGGACGCGGCCCAAGGCGGCGAGCGGATCAAGGCCTCTCCCG
>JACCUC010000289.1 GCA_013812065.1 Thermoleophilaceae bacterium
GGGTGATCGGCGCGGGGACGATCGGGCTCCTGTGCGTGGCGGCGCTGCGTGAGCTCGTGCCCGAGGCGGTCGTTCTGTGCGCCGCAAAGCATCCCGCTCAGGCGCACGCCGCGCGCCGCCTCGGCGCCGACCACACCTGCACGCCCGAGCAGCTGCAGGTCGAGGCCGCGCGCCTGACGGGAGCGCGGAGGCTCGTCGGCCACCTCGGCCGCGAGCTCCTGGTCGGCGGCCTCGATTGCGTGCTCGACTGCGTGGGCAGCGGCGCCTCGCTCGAGGCGGCGGTAACGGTCACGCGCCCGCGGGGTACGGTCGTGCTCGTGGGTATGCCCGGACAGGTCCGCGCCGACCTCTCGCTCGCGTGGCAGCGGGAGCTCGAGCTGCGGGGCGCCTACGGCTACTGCGGCGACTTCCCCGCCGCGATCGACCTCGCCGGCCGGCTCCGGCTCGGGCGGCTCGTGGCGGACGGCTGGCACCTGCGCGACCACTCCCGCGCGCTCGAGGACGCCCCCCGCGCGGCCCGCTCGGGAGCGGTCAAGACGGTCTTCGACCTGCGGACCGAGCGATGACGATCGCCCCGAGGCGGCGCACGCCGTCGGTGGACCGACCGGCTTCGTCGCCGGCCGGGCACCCGAGCGGGCGACGGGCCGCCGCCGAGCGCGAGGCGAGCGTGGTCGAGGTCACCGAGAAGTCGCCGCCGACGCTCTTCCACGCCGGCGAGTCGTTCCGGCTCGAGCGCCTGCCGGTCGGGTCGCGTGTCGTGCATCCCCCGCCGCCCCTCAAGGGCCTCGGCGATCTCGACGCGTCGATCGACCGCGCGCTCGACGAGCCGCTCGGCGCCGACCCGCTCGACACCCGGCTGCGCGCCGGAATGCGGCTCACCATCGCCTTCGATGATTTGTCGGTGCCGCTGCCGCCGATGCGCGCCCCCGATGTCCGCGGGCGGATCATCGAACGGGTGCTCGAGCGCGCCTACCGCGCCGGAGTCGACGACATCCACCTGATCGCCGCGCTGGCCCTGCACCGGCGCATGACCCCGGCCGAGCTGCGACACGCCGTCGGACCCGCGGTGTTCGAAGCCTTCGGCTCCGACGAGCTCTACAACCACGACGCCGAGGACCCCGACGGCAACGTCGTCATCGGCGAGACCGACCACGGCGAGCCGGTGACCCTCAACCGCCGCGCCGCCGAGTCCGATCTGGTCGTCTACGTCCATCTAGTCACCGCACCCCTTCAGGGCGGCCCGAAGTCGGTGGCGATCGGGCTCGGCACCTACCGCTCGATCAGCGCCCATCACACCACGCACACCCTGCGCCACTCGCGCTCGTTCATGGATCCCGACCATTCGGAGCTCCACCACTCCTCGGGTCGTCAGGGCGAGCTGATCGAGCAGGCCGTGCCGGTCTTCCACCTCGAGGCGACGATCAACGACGACATGTTCGGCGAGCCGCTGCGCTTCCTCGGCAAGCCGGAGGCCCTGTGGACGCCGCGGGAGCAGGTCGTCTTCGCAGGGGTCAAGCGGGCGGTCGACCGGATGCCGGTCAGGGCCCGGCGGACAGCCTTCGGGCGGATGTCGGCGCCGTACGCGGTCACCTCGGTGACGGGCGGTGCGGTCGCCGAGGCCCACGCCGTGGCGCTCGAGCGGCTCGCCGAGCAACAGGCCGTGCGCGTCGAGGGGCAGTCCGACGTGGTCACCGCCGGGCTGCCCTACATCGGCCCGTATAACGTCAACTCGATCCTCAACCCCGTGCTCGTCATGTGCCTCGGGCTCGGGTACTTCTTCAACCTGTATCAGGGGAAGCCGCTCGTGCGGGAGGGCGGAGCGCTGATCTTCACCCATCCCGTGCCGCGCGACTTCCACCCGGTGCACCACCCCTCCTACATCGACTTCTACGAGGAGGTGCTCTCAGACACCACCGACCCGGCCGAGCTCGAGCGCCGCTACGAGCGCGCCTACGCCGAGGATGAGTGGTATCGCCACCTGTACCGGACCTCGCACGCCTACCACGGCGTCCACCCGTTCTACATGTGGTACTGGGGCGCCCACGCGCTCGAGCACGTCGGCGAGGTGATCTTCGTGGGCGGGGACCGCGACGCGTGCCGGCGGATGGGCTTCCGCCGCGCCGACACCATGCTCGACGCGCTCGAGATGGCCGAGCAGGTCGTGGGCCGCGACCCGTCGATCACCCACTTCGGGTGCCCGCCGCTCTTCTACTGCGAGGTCGAGTGAGGAGCGGCCGCGTGCTCGAGCGGCTGGCGGGGCCGCCGCGTGGCGCTCCGGGCGGCGGCGGCGGCGCGGCG
>JACCUC010000292.1 GCA_013812065.1 Thermoleophilaceae bacterium
CGGTGATCGCCTCGCTCCTCTTGATCTCCCTCTACATCGGGGTGAGGTTCGAGTTCAAGTTCGCGGTCCCGGTCCTGATCGCGCTCGCGCACGACCTCCTGATCACGGCCGGCGTGTACGCGCTCACAGAGCGGGAGGTGACGAGCTCTACCGTCGCGGCGCTGCTCACGATCCTTGGCTACTCGCTCTACGACACGATCATCGTCTTCGACCGCATCCGCGAGAACGTGCCGCGAATGCCCCGGGCCACCTTCTCGCAGATCGTCAACCGGTCGATGTCCGAGGTCCTGACCCGCTCGCTGGTCACGAGCTTCTCGACGTTGCTGCCGATCACCGCGTTGATGCTGTTCGGCGGCGAGACGCTGCGCGACTTCGGCTTTGCCCTGCTCGTGGGCGTCGCCTCGGGCGCGTACTCGTCGGTGTTCATCGCCTCTCCGGTGCTCTCGCTCTGGAAGGAGCGCGAGCCGATCTACCGGCGACGCCGGCGGCTCGCGCTCGAGGACCACGGCGGCGTGGTGCCGGCGTTCGCCGGCGCGGCCGCTCCGACCCCGCCGTCACCACCGACCGCGCCGGTCGCATACGCCGGCACCACGCCACCGTGATCCTCGAGGATCAGCTCGCGCCGCCGCCGGTAGACCCGCTCACGCTCCTTCCACGCCGTCAGCACCGGCGAGGCGATGAACACCGACGAATAGGTGCCCGAGGCGACGCCCACGAGCAGTGCGAAGCCGAAGTCCTGGAGCGTCTCGCCGCCGAAGAGCATCAGCGCGGCGATCGGGAACAGCGTCGAGAGGCTCGTCACGAGCGACCGGGTCAGGACCTCCGACATCGAGCGGTTGACGATCTGCGAGAAGGTCGCGCGGGGCATGCGGGGCACGTTCTCGCGGATGCGGTCGAAGACGATGATCGTGTCGTAGAGCGAGAAGCCGAGGATGGTGAGCAGCGCCGCCACGGTCGAGGTCGTGACCTCGCGCTCGGTCAGCGCGTACACGCCGGCGGTGATGAGCAGGTCGTGGAAGAGCGCGATCAGCACCGGCACGGCGAACTTGGCCTCGAAGCGCAGGCCCATGTAGATCGAGATCAGGATCAGCGACGCGATGATGGCGATCAGCGCGGTCTGGGCGATCTGGGCGCCGAACGTCGGTCCGATGGAGCTGGTCGCGAACTCCGAGCGGTCGACGCCAAAGGCGCTGTCGAGGGCTGCGCGCACCTGCTCCTCCTGGCCGGGCCGAAGCTCGGAGGTCGAGATCTGGAAGACGTTCGGCCCGAGCTCGGGATCCTCGACGGCCTGGACCTCGGCGTCGCCGACCGCGGGCGGCAGTGCCTGACGGATCTGATTGACCGACGCCGGCCGCTCGATCGGCGTCTGGATGCGGGTTCCACCCTCGAAGTCGATCCCGAAGTTGATCCCGAGTCCCGCGATGGCGATCGCGCCCACCGCCAGGATCAGCCCCGACATCGAGAAGAACCACTTCGACGCCCCCATGAAGTCGAAGCTCCAGCGGACGCCCTCGCCGCCGGCTCCGAGGGCGAGTCGCGAGCGCAGCAGCCGCGTCCGCCCGAGCGAGCCGAGGATCGCCGAGGTGGCGAGCACCGCGGTGAACAGCGAGACGAGCGTGCCCACGCCGAGGGTCAGCGCGAAGCCCTTGACGCCGCCGGTGGCGACCATGAACAGGATGAAGGCCACCCCGATCGTGACGACGTTGGCGTCGGCGATCGTGCGCAGGGCCTTGCCGTAGCCCGCGGCCAGAGCACGCGGGACCGACGCCCCCGCCCGCGCCTCCTCCTTGACGCGCTCGAAGATGACGATGTTGGCGTCGGCGGCGACGCCGAGGGTGAGGATGAGGCCGGCGATCCCGGGCAGGGTCAGCGTGACCGGGATCAGCTCGACGAGCGCGTACAGGAACACCGCGTAGGTGAGGAGGGCGATGCCGGCGACCACGCCAAGGACGCGGTAGAAGGCGATCAGGAACAGAAGCACGAGCAGCAGCCCGGCCCCCGCCGCTATCAGGCCCTGGTCGAGCGCCTGCTGGCCCAGCGTCGCCGAGATCTGGGTGTTCGAGACCAGCGCGAGCTCGATCGGAAGCGCGCCGATGCGCAGGTTGTTCGAGAGGTCCTGGGTGGCCTCGATGCTGCCGATCCCGGTGATCTGGGCGCCCGTCTGTCCGTCGATCCCCTCGGGGTTCTCGCGGAAGTTGATGGTCGCCAGCGAGACGACCTGGTTGTCGAGCGTGATCGCGAAGCGCTGGAAGGAGGCGTCGGGCGGGGTGCCCGGGGGCAGCAGGGTCTCCGAGCCGCGCTGGGCGATCCGCCGGGTGACCTGCTCGAACGCTCGCCGCCCGCTCTCGGTGAACTCCATGGTCACCACGGGCTCGTTGGTCTGAGGGTCGAAGTTCTGCTCGGGGTTGCGGACCTCCCCGCCCGAGAGCTCCGAGTCGTCCTCGAGGACCCAGTACTGGTTGACCTCGGTGGTCTCGGGAACGTTCTCCGGCCGCTCGGCCTGGACGACGGCGATCCCACGCGGGACGCGCACCACGGTGCTTCCCTCGGGCGGGCCCGCGGTTCCTAGCGCGCCAAGCTCCCCACGACACGCGCTCTCGGGCGGCGGCGTGCGCCGGCCGCGGTCGCCCTCGGGTGCGCGGTCGATGAACTCGCTCAGGAGCTCCTGGCAGCTCGAAGCCGGGCCGGCGATCGGCGGGCGGGTCGGGCCGTCGGCAGGTCCGAACAGGTAGTACTTCTCGCCCGCGGTGTCGTTGCGACGGTCGTAGGCCTCGAGGATCCGGGCGCGGTCGCCGCCGAGGCGCCGCTCGACGCCGGGCGAGGTGCCACCGGGCGGGAGGTCGGTCTCCTCGGCCAGCGGCCGTGCCTTCGCCGCCAGCTGAACCGCCTCGTACAGGCTCGGCTCCGGGCGCTCCTGGGCCTCGGTCGACTGGGCTTGGATGGCCTCGAGCAGCCGAACCGTGCCCTTCTCGCCGTCGCTTACGATCAGGTTCGGCTCCCAGTCGTAGAACTGAAGCTGCGCCGTCGTGCCGACCTGGTCGATCGCGCGCTCGGCGTTCTCGACGTCGGGCAGGGCGACGGTGATCTGGTTGGCACCCGAGCGCTGGATCTCGGGCTCGGCGACGCCGAGGGCGTCGGTGCGGCGGCGGATCGTCGAGATCGCGTCCTCGACCGCCTGCGGGGTGACCTCGGGCACCTTCGGCGTGGGCCGGGCCTCGTAGACGAGCTCGACGCCGCCGCGCAGGTCGAGTCCGAGCCGCGTCGGCTTGGTGGCGATCACCGCGACCGCCCCGCCGAGCAGCACGAGCACGAGGCCGATGATCGCGAGGTTGCGGCGGCGGTTGGTCATCTGAGATCGGGCCGGAGGGACCTCACGACGGGTCGCCTACTTGGGGGTAAGGACTAGCAGCAGGCCGCCGTCCTCGTCGTAGGCCGGGAAGATGTCGGCCTTGGCGGGCTCCGGGCGGTCGCCCTCGGCGTGCACGGTCACCCGCTTGTCGAGGACGCGAACGCCCCACTCGAGCGCCGTGCCGATGTGGTCGGAGCCGTTCTCGAACTCGAGGCCCAGGACGTCACGGACGCCGCGGCCGATCACGTCGGAGTCGCCGAGCCCGGTGAGCTCGCGTGTCCCCCGGCCGGCGCCGATGACGCGCGCATTCTGGTCGCAGACGAAGAACGCGGCGTTGGGCGCCGGATAGTAGTCATCGAGCAGCTCGAACAGGAAGCCGAAGCCGCACCTCGGACAGCTCTTGGGGCGTGAGCCGAAGCCCGCGGTGCGCTCGCTAGAGCTGAGCCGGTTGCCGCAGTTGGGACAGATGAAGTTGGCCATGGGGCGTGGAGTTGATTATCGTCGAGGGGCTCGGACAAGGGTAGTCGCCGCCGGAGCGTCGCCGCCGAGCTCGATGGCGTAGAACTCCGGCCCGGACGCCGGTCTCAACCTCGAGAGGAGCACCCCGTGGACGTCATCGACCGCCTCGACGCCGTGCGTGAGCGCTGGAACGTGCTGCGCCATCCATTCTACCTGCGCTGGAGCGCCGGCACGCTCGAGCGCTCGGAGCTCGCCTTCTACGCGGGTGAGTACCGCCACGCCGTCGTTGCGCTCGCCGAGGCGACCGCTCGGGCCGCCGATGCGACCGAGCGGCCGCTGAGCGCGGAGCTGTCGCGCCACGCCGACGAGGAGGTTGCCCACATCTCGCTGTGGGACGACTTCGCCGCCGCGCTCGGCGCGCAGACAGAGCGCCCCGCGCGGCCCGAAACCGCAGACTGCGCCGAGGCGTGGACCGCAGGCGACGACCTGCTCGAGCGCCTCGCGGTGCTGTACGCGGTCGAGTCCGCTCAGCCGGCGATCTCGCAGACGAAGCTCGACGGGCTGCGCACGCACTACGGGATGGGCGCGGACGAGCCGAGCACCGCCTACTTCGCTGTGCACTCCGAACGCGACCACGAGCACGCGGCGCAGTCGCAGCGGCTGCTCCGGGCCCGGGCCGGCGAGGGTGACGCCGATCGTCTCGTCGATCGAGCCGAGGCCGCGCTGCGCGGGAACTGGCGGCTGCTCGACGGGGTGGAGGCTCACTCGGGCTGAGCCCGCCCGGGCCTCTCAGAACAGGCTCGCCGCCTCGCGTGGGCGCTCGAGCCCGAGATGTGCGAAGGCGGCGCGTGTGGCCTGACGCCCGCGCGGGGTGCGCTGGAGGAAGCCCTGCTGCAGGAGGTAGGGCTCATACACGTCCTCGATGGTGTCGGCCTCCTCGGCCACGGCGACGGCGAGCGTCGAGAGCCCCACCGGTGAGCCGGCGAACTTCTCGCACAGCGCGCGCAGGATCTCGCGGTCCAGGCGGTCGAGGCCGGCCTCGTCGACCTCGAGCAGGTCGAGGGCGGCAGCGGCCAGTGGGGCGTCGATCCTTCCCTCACCGCGGACCTCGGCGAAGTCACGAACGCGCCGCAGCAGGCGGTTGGCTACGCGCGGGGTCCCGCGCGCTCGGGAAGCGATGGCGCGGGCGCCCTCGTCGTCGATCTTGATCTCGAGGATGCTCGCCGAGCGGCGGACGATCGTGGCGAGATCGTCGGGCTCGTAGAGGTCGAGCCGGTGACTCACCCCAAAGCGGTCGCGCAGCGGCGTGGTGATCAGTCCCGCACGCGTCGTGGCGCCGACGAGCGTGAAGGGCGGCAGGTCCAGGGTCACCACGCGGGCGCCCGCCCCCTGCCCGACGGTGATCGGCAGCCGGCGGTCCTCCATCGCCGGGTAGAAGGTCTCCTCGACCGCGCGCGGTAGGCGGTGGAGCTCGTCGACGAAGAACACCGAGCGCGGCTCGAGCGCGGTCAGGAAGGCGGCGACGTCGGCCTTGCGTTCGAGCGCCGGGCCCGCGGTTTCGATGAACGGCGCCTCGAGCTCGTGGGCGACGATCTGCGCGAGCGAGGTCTTCCCCAGTCCGGGCGGCCCGGCGAGCAGGACGTGGTCGAGGGCCTCTCCACGCGCGCGCGCGGCCTCGATGAAGATCGCGAGTTGGTCGCGCACCGCGTGCTGGCCGACGAAGTCGGAGAGCCGGCGCGGCCTCAGCGACCGGTCGAGCTCCTCGTCGGCAGGCTGGGCCGGAGCGGCCTGGAGGCGCTCCACCCCCGGGGTGCGGATGGCGCTCGTCGAGGCAGTCACCGGGCCGCCCTCAACGCGCCGGCGATCAGGTCCTCGGGCGTCTCGCCGCGAGTGCGCTCGAGCAGCTCGTCGGCCTCGCCGGCGGTGAACCCGAGCCCGACGAGGCCCTGGCGAGCGAGCGAGCGCGGATCGTCGGCGTCACCGGCTTGGGTCCCGCCCGCAGACGCCGCGCCCGGCCCGGGCGCCTCGGCGCCCTCCACCTTCTCCCGCAGCTCGACGATGATCCGCTCCGCCGTTCGCTTTCCGATCCCCGGCACGGCCTGGAAGCGCGCCGCGTCACCGGCCGCGATCGCGCGCAGCAGCTCGCGCGGCGGGCCGCCCGAGAGCACGGCCAGCGCGACCTTGGGGCCGACCCCCTGCACGCCCACGAGCAGCAGGAACAGGCCGCGCTCCTGCTCGGAGGCGAAGCCGTAGAGCTGCATGGCGTCGTCGCGAACGACGAGGTGGGTGTGGAGCAGGGTCTCCTCGCCGGCGGCGGGGACGTGTCGCAGGGTCTCGGCCGAGATCGCGACCGCGTAGCCCACTCCCCCACACTCGACGACCACCCCGTCGGGGCGCCGCGCCGCGACCGCCCCGCGCACCGAGGCGATCACGCGATCGCCTCCCGCAGCTCGTGCCCGTTGGCGTGGCAGATGGCGACGGCGAGCGCGTCGGCGGCGTGATCGGGGCGCGGGAGCTCGGAGAGCGAGAGCATGGTGGCGACCATTCGCTGCACTTGATCCTTCGCCGCCCCGCCCGAGCCGCAGACCGCCTGCTTGACCGCCTGCGGGGTGTAGGCCGAGCACGGCACTCCCTGGAGCCCGGCCGCGAGCAGCACCGCACCCCGCGCCTGACCGACCGCGAACGCGGTGCGTACGTTCTGGCCGAAGAAGAGGTCCTCGACGGCGAGCGCGCGCGGACGATGGGTGACGATCAGGTCCCGCACGCGGGCGTGGATCCGCGCGAGGCGCTGCTCGAGGCGGACGTCCCTGCCGGTCGCGATCACCCCGCCGTCGAGCGCGGCCAGGCGCTGCCCGCGGGCGAGCACGACGCCGTAGCCGGTGTGGGCGACACCGGGGTCGATCCCGAGAATGACCATCATCGGGATGATTCTGCGTGCGGGGGCGGACGCCTCCCTTCCGGCGCCGGTCCTCGCTGGCCGCAGGTAGCCAGCGGGTAAGGTCGGAGTCGATGAGCAAGACCCCTACCTCGGTCAAGGCTAAGAAGCGCTGCTGCAAGGACGGCCCGCGGTGCAAGCGCTGTCCCGTCGTGCTCAAGCGCCTGGCCCATCAGGGGCTTGCCGAGAGGGTCGGGAAGCGCCGCTACGAGCTGTCCGCGCAGCTGAAGAAGAAGCACGTCAAGCGGGCTCGGGCGCGGTAGGTCGGCGGAGGATATGGTCCGGCCGAACGTGAGCGGAGAGGACCCGAGCCGCTGAGCTTCACCTCACCTCGCGGCGGATCGAGCCGCGGCGCGAGGATCGGCGGCACCGGCATCGTCGCGCTCTTCTCGGCCACGCTCTTTTTGAGCGCGGCGCTCATGTTCAGCGTCCAGCCGATGTTCGCTCGCTTCGTGCTGCCCCTCTTCGGAGGGACCCCGGCGGTCTGGAACACCTCGATGGTGTTCTTCCAGGCCGCGCTGCTCGCCGGCTACCTGTACGCCCACGAGACGACGCGGCGCCTCGGCGTGCGCCGCCAGGCCGCCCTCCATCTCGGGGTGGTGCTGCTGCCGCTGCTCGTCCTGCCGCTCGCGGTGCCCGACGGCTGGGCGCCCACGGACGGAGAAAGCCCGGTCCCGCTCCTTCTCGGCCTGCTGCTGGTGGCCGTCGGCCTGCCCTTCTTCGTGGTCTCCACGACCGCGCCCCTGCTCCAGCGCTGGCTCGCCGGGACCGACCACCCCGCCGCACGAGACCCCTACTTCCTCTACCGCGCGAGCAACGTCGGCAGCGTGCTCGGCCTGCTCGCCTATCCGCTCGCGGTCGAGCCCGGGCTTCGGCTCGCCGAGCAGGGCGTGGTGTGGGCGGTCGGCTACGCGGTGCTCGCCGCGCTCGTCGCCGCGTGCGCGGCGGTGGTGTGGCGGTC
>JACCUC010000314.1 GCA_013812065.1 Thermoleophilaceae bacterium
CCGTCTTCCTCCCCGAGCGCCTCGAGCTGGTGCGGGGGGCGCCCGCCGGCCGCCGCGCTCACCTCGACCGGTTCGTGGCCGCGCTCTGGCCCGCCCGCGGCCTCACGCGTGCCTCCTACTCCCAGGCGCTCGGCCAGCGCAACGCGGCGCTGGCCCGGGTGCGGCGCGGGGCGAGCCCCTCCCTCCTCGACCCCTGGGACGCCGAGCTCGCGCGGCTCGCCCTCGAGCTGATGGACGCCCGGACCGAGGCCGCCAATCTCGTCGCGCCTGGATTCGCCGGCCGCGCCGCTGAGCTGGGCCTCCCCGAGCGCGCCGAGCTCGTCTACGCGCCCCGCTCACGCGCCCTCGACCCGGGCCAACTGCTCGAGGAGCTCCTCGAGCGCCGTCCCGGCGATCTCGAGAGGGGGTTCACCGCACATGGTCCCCACCGGGATGAGCTCGTCATTCGCCATGGAGGGCGACTGCTGCGTTCCTACGGATCCCAGGGTCAGCAGCGCGTGGGACTGCTCGCGCTCCTGTTCGCCGAGCGCGACGTACTGCTCGAGCGCGGTAGCGCACCGCTCATGTTGCTCGACGACGTGACCTCCGAGCTCGACGCCACACGCCGCGAGTGCCTGGCCGAGCTGGTCCGCGCGGGTGGGCAGGCGGTGATCTCGGCTACCGAGCTCGAGCACGTGCCGGGATGGATCGAGCGCGACGTGATCCACGTCGAGGTCGAGGAGGGCAAGCTGCGCGCGCGCTCGCCCGCGCCTTTGGCTTCTGTGGCATGAGGCGGGCCGCTCCACGCGGCCTTGGGTCGGCGCTCAATGGGCTCGTGACCGAGCTGCGCCCGGCGACGACGCTCGCCCGAGTCCAGGAAGCCTGGCCGGAGGTGGCCGGTCCCGCCCTGAGTGAGGAGGCCCAGCCGGTGGCCGAGCGCCGGGGCGTCGTCACCGTGGGCTGCCGCTCGTCGGTGTGGGCGCAGGAGCTCGAGCTGTTCTCGGCGGAGCTCTTGAGCCGTCTCAACGAGGCCCTCGCCGTCCCGGGTACAAGTCCGCCGCTGGCCTCGCTGCGGTTCGTAACAACGGCCGGCGAGCGGGTTCTGTGACGCGCGCGGTCAGAGTCGTTGCACTCAGACGCGCTTTGTGGCGATTTGCAGGTATTTCGTGCCGGTTCTGGCCCCCCGATCCGCCTTCGCCTCTGCTACGATGGAGACATCCATTTCGGGTACCCCGGCCGTGGCGCCGAGCCGAGCGCAGGTCGGGGTTACGCATGTAAAGGACCAGAGGAATCGCTTGACCGACCACGCCGCCGCACCCACCTACGGAGCCCGGGACATCACGGTTCTCGAGGGACTCGAGGCCGTCCGTAAGCGCCCGGGCATGTACATCGGATCGACCGGGCCGCGGGGTCTCCACCATCTGATCTACGAGGTCGTCGACAACTCGGTCGACGAGGCGCTCGCGGGCGAGTGCGATCTCGTCGAGATCGCTATCCACCCGGATTCGAGCGTAACCGTGACCGACAACGGCCGCGGCATCCCGGTCGACCTGCACGAGAAGCAGGGGCGTCCGGCCGCGGAGGTCGTGCTCACCGTCCTGCACGCCGGTGGCAAGTTCGGCGACGGCGGTGGCTACAAGGTCTCGGGCGGGCTGCACGGCGTGGGCGTGTCGGTGGTCAACGCGCTCTCGGAGTGGCTCGAGCTCACGGTCTGGCGCGACGGCCACGAATGGCGCCAGCGCTATGAGCGCGGCGCCCCGACCGGTCCGCTCGAGCGCGGCGAGGCGACCGACCGTCGCGGCACCCGCATCGCATACTCGCCCGACCTCGAGATCTTCGAGACGATCGATTACGAGCACTCGACCCTCGAGCAGCGCTTTCGGGAGATGGCCTTTCTCACACGCGGCCTGCGCATCGACCTCTCCGACGAGCGCGGCGAGGGCTCGCAGTCGTCGTTTCGCTACGACGGAGGCATCCGCGACTTCGTCAAGTACCTGCACTCACAGGGCACGCGGGAGCCGCTGCACAAGAAGATCGCCTACCTCGAGGACGAGAACCATGTCGGCGAGGTCGAGGTCGCGCTGCAGTGGAACAGCTCGTACCAGGAGTCCCTGCTCTCCTTCGCCAACAACATCAACACCCACGAGGGCGGCGCCCACCTGTCGGGCTTTCGCTCAGCGCTCACGCGTACGCTCAACGCCTACGCCCGCTCGAAGGGCCTGCTCAAGGAGAAGGAGGAGAACCTTCAGGGCGAGGACGTGCGGGAGGGCCTGACCGCGATCATCTCGGTCAAGGTGTCCGACCCCCAGTTCGAGGGCCAGACGAAGACGAAGCTCGGCAACCCGCCGGTCGAGGGCTTCGTCCAGCAGGCGGTCAACCGCGGGCTGTCGGAGTTCCTCGAGGAGAATCCTCAGGATGCGCGTCAGATCATCGCCAAGGCCGTGCAGGCCGGCCGGGCACGGGTGGCGGCGCACAAGGCGCGCGACCTGACCCGGCGCAAGTCGGCGCTCGAGAACACGACACTGCCCGGCAAGCTCGCCGACTGCACGGTGCGCGACCCCGCTCTGGCCGAGCTCTTCGTGGTCGAGGGCGACTCCGCCGGGGGCTCGGCCAAGCAGGGCCGCGATCGCAACACACAGGCGGTTCTGCCGCTGCGCGGAAAGATCATCAACGTCGAGAAGAACCGCATCGACAAGGTGCTCTCCAGCAACGAGATCCAGGCGCTGATCACGGCGCTTGGCACCGGCATCCGTGAGGACTTCGATCTCACCAAACGCCGCTACGACAAGGTCATCGTCATGTGCGACGCCGACGTCGACGGCGCGCATATCCGCACGCTCGTGCTCACCTTCCTGTTCCGTGAGATGGGCGACCTGATCGAAGCCGGCTGCATCTACCTCGCCAAGGCACCCCTCTACAAGGTCAAGGCGGGAAACCAGGAGCTCTACATCGAGAAGGAGTCGGAGCTCGAGGAGTTCCTGCTGCGGGACAAGCTCGAGAAGATGGAGGTGCGCGACCGCGCCCGCCAATCCTTCAAGCTCACCCACAGTCGCTGGCAGAAGTTCAACCGGCTGCTCAAGCAGTACGAGGGATGGGCATCGGCTCTGCGCGCCGAGTTCGGCCACGACACCATCACCTTCCTCGAGGAATCCCAGATCCTCGACGAGGGAGCCGCCGATCCCGAGGCCGTGGTCGCGCTGGTCGACCGCGAGGCGCCCGCAGGCGAGCCCTACGAGACCCACCTAATCGACCAGGACGACGCTGCGCTGTCGGTCCGGGTGATAGAGCGCAAGACCGGCTCGGCGTCGACCTACCGCCTTCGCCGCGACATGTTCGCGGCCGACGACTATCGCTCGTTCGTCCGCGTTCACGGCGAGCTGCGCGAGCTGGCCGGGACGCCGCCCTTCTCCGTCTCACTCGGGAAGAAGGAGGACGAGGCCCTGTCGTTCGAGGATCTGCGTCGCGCAGTGCTCGACGTCGCCCGCGAGGGCGTCGCGCTCCAGCGCTTCAAGGGACTCGGCGAGATGAACCCGGACCAGCTCTACGACACGACGATGGACGCCGCCCGGCGCACGCTGCAGCGGGTTACCGTGGAGGACGCCAGCGCTGCCGACCAGATCTTCTCGATGCTGATGGGTGACCGCGTGGAGCCGCGGCGGGAGTTCATCGAGGCGCACGCCAGAGAGGTCACGAACCTTGACGTGTAGCGAGCTCGCGTCGGAGGCCATCTAGATGGCCTCGGCCGACCAGCTGAGCGGAGGCAATATCGAGTTGCGCGATCTCGAAAAGGAGATGCGCTCGTCGTACCTCGACTACGCGATGAGCGTGATCGTGGGGCGCGCGCTCCCAGACGTGCGCGACGGCCTCAAGCCGGTCCACCGCCGGGTGCTCTACGGGATGCAGGACCTCGGGCTCCAGCCCAACCGCCCCTACGCCAAGTGCGCGCGTGTGGTCGGGGAGGTCATGGGGCGCTATCACCCGCACGGGGACTCGGCGATCTACGACACCTTGGTGCGCATGGCGCAGGAGTTCGCGATGCGCGACCCGCTCGTTGACGGTCAGGGCAACTTCGGCTCGATCGACAACGACCCGGCCGCGGCGATGCGCTACACGGAGGCCCGACTCGACCGCCTGGCCACCGAGCTGCTGCGCGACCTCGACGAGGACACCGTCGACTTCGGGCCCACCTACGACGAGTCGCGGCAGGAGCCGCTGATCCTCCCCGCACGGTTCCCGAACCTGCTCGTCAACGGATCCGCCGGGATCGCCGTCGGCATGGCGACGAACATCCCGCCCCACAACCTGCGCGAAGCGATCGAGGCCACGGTCGCCTACATCGACGACCCGACAACCGACGTCACCGGGCTCATGCAGCACATCAAGGGCCCGGACTTTCCGACCGGCGGCATGATCGTCGGTCGCGGCGGGATCCGGGAGGCCTACGAGACCGGTCGCGGCCGGCTCATAGTGCGGGCACGCGCCCACGTCGAGCCGCTGCGGCAGGGCAAGGAGGCCATCGTGGTCACCGAGCTGCCCTACCAGGTCTCCAAGGGAGATGGGCGCAACGACGGCTCGGGACTGATCCGCAAGATCGCCGAGGTCGTGCAGGACAAGAAGGTGCCCGAGGTTGCCGACCTGCGCGACGAGTCCGACAAGTCCGGCGTGCGGATCGTCATCGAGCTCAAGCGCGAGGCCGTGCCGAAGGTCGTGCTCAACAAGCTCTACAAGCACACGTCGATGCAGACGACCTTCGGGGTGAACATGGTCGCCCTGGTCGACGGCGTGCCGCGCACGCTCGACCTGCGCGCGCTGATCCACAACTACGTCCAGCACCAGCGCGACGTCGTCGTGCGCCGCACCAAGTACCGTCTGCGCCGCGCCGAGGCGCGTGCCCACATCCTCGAGGGTCTGCTGGTCGCGCTCTCGGACCTCGACGCGGTCATCGAGTTGATCCGCTCCTCGGCGGACCCCGACGCGGCGCGCGACGGCCTGATCGAGCGCTTCGAGCTCTCGCGCGAGCAGGCGCAGGCCATTCTCGACCTGCGCCTGCAGCGCCTGACCGCGCTCGAGGCCGACAAGATCCGCGCCGAGCACGCCGACCTGGCCGAGCGGATCCGTGAGCTCCGGGCCATCCTCGGCGACGAGTCGCGCGTGAACGGCGTGATCAAGGAGGAGCTCCTCGAGATCGGGCAGAGCTACGGCGACGACCGTCGCACCGAGCTCACGTTCTCCGAGGACGAGATCGACATCGAGGATCTGATCGCCGACCAGCAGATGGTCATCTCGATCACACGCTCCGGCTACATCAAGTCGCTGCCGCTCGCCACCTACCGCCAGCAGAAGCGCGGCGGAGTCGGCGTGATGGGCATGGACATGAAGGACGACGACTACATCGAGCACCTGTTCGTGTGCTCGACCCACGACTACCTCCTGTTCTTCACCAATCGCGGCAAGATCTATCGCCAGAAGGTGTACGAGCTGCCCGAGGCCTCGCGCACCGCGAAGGGCCGGGCGCTCGTCAACGTGCTGCCGCTGCGCGAGGGCGAGTACGTGCGCGCGGTGCTCTCCACGCGCGACTTCACCGAGGGCAAGTACCTCGTGTTCGCCACCCGCCAGGGCCAGATCAAGAAGACCGAGTTCCTCGCCTACAACACGCCGATGAAGGCGGACGGGATCATCGCGATCAAGATCCGCGACGACGACGAGCTGGTGGCTGTGCGCCGCACGACCGGCGAGGACGACATCATCATCGTCTCCCGGGCGGGGCAGGCCGCGAGGTTCAACGAGGATCAGGCCCGGCCGATGGGGCGCGACACCGCCGGCGTGCGGGGGATGAACGTCTCGCGCAAGGACAACGCCGTGCTCTCGATGGACATCGCACGCGACGACACCGACCTCCTGGTGATCACCG
>JACCUC010000027.1 GCA_013812065.1 Thermoleophilaceae bacterium
GGCCTTGGTCCAGCGAGCGCTGAGGCGCCCGCCCCGCAACTCGAGACGCTGCTGAAGCCACCCGACGTTGCGCGGCGCCTGGGCGTATCGCGCTCGTGGCTCTACCAGGCGGCGAAGGAGGGGCGCATTCCGTCACTCCGGCTCGGTGGGGAGGAGGGCCCGCTGCGCTTCGTCGAGGCGGATCTCCGCGAGTGGCTCGACTGTGCCCGCGCGTCGTGGCAGCCGGGTGATACGACGCGGGACACTATGCGGCGTGTGGCCGAACGAAGGGTGGCGTGATGCCCTCTGCCGGGGCGCACTCCGCCGAGGGAGGAGACAGATGGCGAAGGGAAGCATCTACCCGTACGAGCTCTCGGACGGCTCGACCCGGTACTCGGTCGTCTTCCGAACGTCGAACGGAGTCCAGCGCCGCAGGCGGGGCTTCCGTGGTGTTCGCGAAGCCGAGCGCTTCCTCAACAAGACGATGGCGGGCGTGGACGCGGGGCAGGTCGTCGCTACGAAGGACACCTTCGCGTCCTACATAGACCGCTGGCTGAGGGAGCATCGCCCGCGGATCGAGGAGGGCACCTACCGCGACTATCGCGTGCACGTCGAGCGCCGGCTGAAGCCGTTCTTCGGAGAGATGAAGCTGAGCGACATCACAGCGGGCGAGGTCCGGCGCTACGTGGCGGAGCTGGTCGACGCGGAGTCGCCGGGCGCCACGTTCGGAGGCGATCGGGTGGGCGAGGCGCAGGCAGTCGCGGACCGGCTGGGGAGCTTCACGGTGTCGGAGCTCGCCGACGAGCTGGGGTCGAGCATCGACGCTGCACGCAGACTGATCGCGACCCTCATGCGCGCCGGCGCGATCGCCGCCGCCGGATCGTTTGCGGCGCCGGGGTCGCGCGGGCGGCGCCACCGGCTCTGCCGGATCGAGCCGGGACGAGGCGCGAGGGACTCGACCGCTGCGCCGCGTCGGATCAGCGCGAAGACGATCAACAACTCGCTGATTCCGCTGCGGCTTGCGCTCGCCCACGCCGTCGAGGATGGTCTCATCGCGGCCAACCCCGCGGCCTCGGCGCCGGGAGCCCGGCGGCGGATCAAGGTCGCGGTCGACCACCGGGAGATGGACTTTCTGCGGCTCAACGAGATCGCGAGCTACCTGGAGGCCTGCTCGGCCGCCTACCGACCCCTCGCCGAGCTTCTCATCGCCTGCGGCCTGCGGATCTCCGAGGGCCTCCATCTCACGTGGGCGGACGTCGACCTCGATGGTCGCGTCGTTCTCATCACCGGTAGCCGCAAGCGCGGGCGGGGGGAGGGCACCGAGACCGCGGGGAGCACCAAGGGTGACCGCTCGCGGGCCGTCGAGTTCGGCCCGCGGATCGCCGGGATCCTGAGAGATCTGCGGGCCACGGAGGCAGAGCATCGCTCGGCGGACCTCCGCTCGCGCCCGGTTTTCGCCACGCCGGAGGGCGGGCGGCTCAGTCGCCACACGGTCTCCGGGAGCTGGCACAAGGATGCGCTGCGCAATGGCGAGCTGCGGGCAACCCTGCGCCTCCACGACCTGCGCCACACGGCCGCGGCCTCGTGGCTCGCCGCCGGGCTCCCTCTCATCTACGTCCAGCGACAGCTCGGCCACGCCTCGATCACTACGACCGAGGCGCAGTACGGACACCTGGAGAAGGGCTTCCTCCGCGGGGCGGCCAGCCGCGCCGAGGCGGTCGTCTGGGAGGGGCGCGTCGAGGCCCCCGCCGCGGCGCACGCCTGAGCGTTTGTTACCACGCGTGTTACCACGCAAGTAATTCCAAGCGGTCGCCCAGCTCCGACGCCGGCAAGGAAGACCGGCGTTTGCGGGGCTTTCTCAGTGCGCCCAGGGAGACTCGAACTCCCACGGACCATAAGGTCCACAAGGCCCTCAACCTTGCGCGTCTACCAATTCCGCCACAGGCGCGTAGCGGCCGAAGATTATAGACCCGTCCGCGGTGCCGTCCGACGGGTCGGTATTGTACGAACACATGTTCGCTGCAGCCCCGAGAACGCGGAGGTCGCCCGAGTGATCGAGCCCATGCTGACCCAGCGCCAACGCGAGGTCCTCGACTTCATACGCAGCTACGCGCGCGACCACGGCTATCCCCCAGCGGTCCGCGACATCGGTCGCGCGCTCGGCCTCGCCTCGCCGTCGACCGTGCACGGCCATCTGGCCAAGCTCGAGCGAGCCGGGCTCTTGCGCCGCGATCCCACCAAGCCGCGCGCGCTCGAGTTG
>JACCUC010000040.1 GCA_013812065.1 Thermoleophilaceae bacterium
GCCGCGTCGTCATCGACTCGCAGGCCTCGCGCCGCACGCCCGGTCAGCAATCCCAGCCGCCCCGTCGCCAGCGCCGTGGCCGCCGCCGCCGCGGCACCTACGACGACACGGTCGCCCCGCTCGACGCGACAGCCGCGACGCATACCGATCTCGTGCGCGTCAACTCAGGCTCGACCGTCAAGGACATCGCCGAGTCGATGGGCGTGCCCGTTCCCGAGATCATCAAGAAGCTGATGATGCTCGGGCAGATGGCGACGCTCACGCAGACGCTGTCGGATGACGCCGTCGGCGTGCTCGCCGAGGAGTTCGGCAAGGAGGTCGAGATCGTCCACGCCGCGGACGAGGTCGACACCGAGCCCGTCTACGAGGACGCGGCCGAGGACCTCACCGACCGTCCGCCCGTGATCACGATCATGGGCCACGTCGACCACGGCAAGACGTCGCTGCTGGACGCGATCCGCACGACCGAGGTCGTCAAGGGCGAGGCCGGGGGCATCACGCAGCACATCGGCGCCTACCAGGTCCATCACAACGACAAGCTCATCACCTTCCTCGACACCCCCGGCCACGCGGCCTTCACCGCGATGCGCGCCCGCGGCGCCCGCGTGACCGACATCGCGGTCATCGTCGTCGCCGCCGACGACGGCGTGAAGCCGCAGACCCAGGAGGCGATCGACCACGCGAAGGCGGCCGACGTGCCGATCGTCGTCGCGGTCAACAAGATCGACAAGGAGGGCGCGGACCCGACCCGCGTGCGCACCGAGATGACGACGCGCGGCCTGCAGCCCGCGGAGTGGGGCGGCGAGATCGAGTTCGTCGACGTCTCCGCCCGCACCGGCGACGGCCTGGAAGACCTGCTCGAGACCGTCGTCACCCTCTCGGACCTCCAGGAGCTGCGCGCCAACCCCGATGCCGAGGCCTCCGGCACGGTGATCGAGTCGCGCCTCGATCCCGGTCGGGGCCCGGTCGTCTCACTGCTCGTCCAGCGCGGCACGCTGCGAGTCGGCGACGCCCTCGTCTCCGGCGCGCACTGGGGCCGGGTGCGGGCGATGCACGACTTCCGGGGCCAGCGGGTGGACCAGGTCGTGCCCGGTGAGCCCGTCGAGATCCTAGGCTTCGACGGCGTCCCCGAGGCCGGCGAGACCGTCCGCGTCGTCGAGAACGAGCGCCGCGCCCGCCAGCTCGCGGCCGAGCGGGCGACGCGCCTGAAGACCGAGGCCATCGCCCGCCGCCAGGGCGTGCGCGTATCGCTCGAGGACGTGTTCGCCCGCGCCCAGCGCGGTGAGGCGAGGGACCTCAACCTGGTGGTCAAGGCCGACGTCGCGGGCTCGCTCGAGGCCCTGCTCGACGAGATCGCCCGGCTGCCCCAGGACCAGGTCGCGGTCAACGCGATCCACGATGGAGTGGGCGGCATCAACGAGTCCGACGTGATGCTCGCCTCGGCCTCCGACGCGGTCGTCGTCGGCTTCAACGTGCGCCCGGTCGGGGACGTCGCGCGCGTGGCCGACCGCGAGGGCGTCGAGATCCGCACCTACACGGTCATCTACCAGGCGATCGAGGAGCTGCGCCAGGCCATGGAGGGTCTGCTCGAGCCCGAGCAGGTCGAGCGCACGGTCGGCCAGGCCGAGGTCCGGGCGACCTTCCGGGCCTCGCGCGTCGGTACGATCGCCGGCTGCTACATCCGCTCGGGCTCGCTGCGGCGGGGGATCGCGGTGCGCGTCGTGCGCGACGGCACGATCGTCTACGAGGGTCGGATCGGCTCGCTGCGCCGCTTCCAGGAGGACGTCCGCGAGGTCGAGGCAGGGTACGAGTGCGGCGTGGTCATCGACGGGTTCGCGGACGTGAAGGAAGAGGACGTCTTTGAGGCGTACGAGACGGAGTCGGTAGAGCGCGCGCTGTAGGGGGCGCGAGCGGCTGTTGCACTCCTCGCCCCACTCGTGAGGGGGGAGAAGGCATGAGCTACATCTGCCTCATGGAGATCGAGCTGCACTTTCCCGAGGGCGGGAGCCTCAAGGGCAAGCGCAAGGACCTCGTCTCGCTCAAGGAGCAGCTGCGGCGGCGGTTCGGGGCGTCGGTTGCGGAGACCGAGCACCACGAGCTGTGGCAGCGCGCGACGCTCACCGCGGCGCTCGTGGCGCGCGAGGCAGGGGCGGTCGAGGACGCCGCGGCGGCGGTCGAGCGCCACGTGCTCGCGCGCTTCGGCGACGGCGTGCGCTGCGAGCGAGCGATCCGCTCGGCCCGGGAGGTGCTCGAACCGTGAGGCCCTCGCCAGGGGCCCGGCTCGCCGGGCTGGCAGCGCCCGCCCAGTGCCCCGCTCACGCCGGGAACGATCACTAAGATGCCCGGCGCGCGCATGCGGAGGGTCAACGAGGCCGTCCGCGAGGTCGTTTCCGCGCACATCGCCGGCGACCTGAAGGACCCGCGCATCGGCTTCGTGACCGTGACCTCCGTCGACACCAGCCCCGATCTGAGCCACGCGCGCGTCTACGTGAGCGTCCTCGGCGACGAGGACGAGCGCGAGCGGACGCTCGAGGGCCTCCAATCCTCCCGCGGCTACCTACAGGCCATGCTGAACGACGAGCTCCACCTCAAGCGCACGCCGACGCTCGCCTTCGTGTACGACGACTCGATCGAGCAGGGCATGCGACTCTCCCAGCTGATCGACGAGGCGGCGCCGCCGCCGGAGGACGACCGCGGGTGAGCGTCATCACCGAGCTCGATCAGGTGGCCGACGAGCTGCGAGACGCCGGCAGGCTCCTGCTGACCACGCACGAGAACCCCGACGGCGACGCGCTCGGCTCGCTGCTCGGCATGTACCTCGTGCTCTCCCAGCTCGGCAAGGACGCGGCGATGTTCCTGGGCGCCGCCGAGTTCCCGCTCCCGTACGAGTACCGCTATCTGCCGCTCGACGGGGTGATGAACGAGCCGCCCGACGACCTCGAGGAGCGACTGGTCGTCTTTCTCGACTGCGGCAACATCGACCGCATGCCGGTCGACTTCCTGCGCGACGACCGCATCCGGATCGTCAACATCGACCACCACCACGACAACACCCGCTTCGGGGAGGTCAACCTGGTCGACCCCTCGGCGTCGTGCACCGCGGAGCTCGTGTGGCGCCTCGCCCACGAGCTCGGCGCCGAGATCACGCGGCCGATGGCCGAGGCGCTGTACGTGGGCCTCGTCACCGACACCGGTCGCTTCATGTACCGGAACACCGGGGCCGAGGCCCACCTCATGGCGGCCGACCTGATCGAGGCCGGAGCCTCGCCAAACGAGGTCAACCGCCAGGTCTTCGAGAGCCTGCCGTTCCGCCGCCTCGAGCTGCTCGCGCGCGCGCTCGCGCGCGTCTATCGCCTCGACGGAGGAGCGATCACCGCCACCCATCTGACCCGGGAGGACTTCGTCGAAACGGGCTCTGACGAGCACGACTCCGAGGGCATCGTCGATCACCTGCGCTCGGCCGAAGGCACGGTCGTGGCGGTGCTCGTGCGCGAGCTGCTGGCCGAGGATCGCGCCGGGCTGCGGAAGGTCAGCCTGCGCTCGGTGGACGGCCGCGTCGACGTCTCCCGGATCGCCCGCGGCCTGGGGGGTGGGGGTCACTTCCAGGCCGCCGGCTTCACGACCGGACTGCCGCTGCCCGAGCTCCTCGAGCGGGTGCGCGTCGAGGTCGGCGAGCAGCTCTAGCTCCCGGCCGCCGATGCTCGGCCCGCGACCGGCGATGGTCCCCGCTGGGGTGATCCTCTACCCGAAGCCGCCTGGGCTGACCTCGCACGACGTCGTCGCCCGCGTGCGGCGGCGCCTGCGCGAGGCGAGCGGGGGCGAGCGGGTCAAGGTCGGGCACGCGGGCACGCTCGATCCCTTCGCCACCGGGCTCCTGCTCGTCCTGGTCGGGCGGGCCACGCGCGCGCAGCGGTTCCTGATGGCGCTGCCCAAGCGCTACCGAGTCGTCGCGCGCCTCGGCTGGCGCTCGGATACCGGGGACCGCGACGGGCGCCTCGAACACACCGGCCACACGCCCGACCGGGTCGAGCTGCCGACCGGCGACATCCTCCAGCGCCCGCCGGCGTTCTCGGCGGTGCGGGTCGGGGGCGAGCGCGCCTACGCGCGCGCCCGCCGCGGCGAGACGGTCGAGCCGCCGCCGCGCCCGGTGAGCGTCTACGACTGGTCGCTGCTTCGCCGCGAAGGCGACCGGGTCGAGCTCGAGGTCGAGTGCTCAGCGGGGACCTACGTTCGCACGCTCGTCTCAGACCTCGGCGATGCGTACTGCGAGGAGCTCGAGCGCACAGCGATCGGGCCCTTCGACCTCGAGGATGCCGACCCCGAGCGGATCGTGCCCGTGGCCCGGGCGCTTGCCTTCCTGCCCGAGCGGGTGCTCGAGCGCCAGGACGCCGAGCGGGCCGGCCACGGGGTCGCGGTAGGCGACGGCGACGGCGCCGAAGCACGGGCGGACCACGTGCGCCTGACCCACGAGGGGGCCTTGGTGGCGATCGCCGAGCCGCGCGGTGACGAGCTCAAGCCGGTCGTGGTATTCGCGCCGTGAAGGTCACCCCACTCGCCGAGGCTGTGCCACGCCCACGCCGCGTCGCCGTGGGCACCTTCGACGGCGTGCACCTCGGCCACCGGGAGGTGATCCGGGGAGCCGACACCGTGCTGACCTTCGATCCCCATCCGCTGCAGGTCATCCACCCCGAGGCGATGCCGAAGCTGCTCGACTCGTTCGCGGTCAAGCGCGACCTGATCGCCTCGCTCGGAGTCGACGAGCTGGTGATCCTGCCTTTCGACCGAGAGTTCGCCGCTCAGAGCCACGACCGGTTCGTGGACGCTGTGCTCGTCGAGCGGCTCGGAGCCACCCACGTGTCGGTGGGAGAGAACTTCCGGTTCGGTCGGGCCGCTCGTGGCGACGCCGAGTACCTGCGGTCGCGGCCCGAGTTCGAGACGCGCATCGTGCCGATCGTCGAGGTCGAGGGCGAAACCGTGTCCTCGAGCCACATCCGCGCCCTCGTGGCCGCGGGCGACGTCGCCGCGGCGGCTCGCTTCCTCGGTGCGCCGTTCAGACTCGAGGGAGAGGTCGTCGCGGGCGATCGCCGGGGCCGCCGGCTCGGCATGCCGACCGCGAACCTCGTTCCCGACGACCGCATCGCCTATCCCGGCCACGGCGTCTACGCGGCGAGCGCCGACGGACGCCCAGCGGCGATCAACGTGGGAGTGCGGCCGACCTTTGAAAGCGGCCGAGGAGTCCTGATCGAGGCCCACCTGATCGACTTCGACGACGATCTCTACGGCCGGACGATCCGCATCGCCTTCCTCGCGCGACTGCGAGGAGAGCGGCGGTTCGACTCGGTCGAGGCGCTCGTCGAGCAGATGCGCGCCGACGTCGAGAACGCCCGAAGGATCTGCTCCGCCGCTGCTAGCGTGTCGCGGCCGTGAGCCTGACCGTCGAGAGAAAGCGCGAGATCGTCGAGCGCTTCGGCAAGACCGGCGAGGACACCGGCTCGACCGAGGTTCAGGTCGCCCTGCTCACCGAGCGGATCAACGGCCTCACCGAGCACCTGCGCGAGCACGGGAAGGATCACCACTCGCGCCGTGGCCTGCTGATGCTCGTGGGTCAGCGCCGGCGGCTGCTCAACTACCTGCGCCGTTCCGACCTCGATCGCTACCGCACGCTGATCGGCGAGCTCGGCCTGCGGCGATGATCGAGCCGGGCACGCGGGCGCCCGGCTTCGCGCTGGCCGATCAGGAGGGCAACGAGGTCACCCTCGCGTCGCTTCGCGGTGAGACGGTCGTGCTCGTCTTCTACCCGCTCGACTTCTCGCCGGTCTGCACCGACCAGTTCAACGTCTACCAGGAGATCCTGCCCGAGCTCGAGCGGGCGGGGGTTCGCATGTACGGGGTGTCGGTCGACTCGGCCTTCGCCCACAAGGCCTTCCAGCGCGAGCTCGGGATCTCGATTCCGCTGCTCGCCGACTTCCATCCCAAGGGCGAGGTCGCCCGGCTCTTCGGCGTCTTCAACGAGGAGCGCGGTATATCGCAACGCGCGCTCGTGATGATCGACCCCGATGGGATCGTGCGCTGGTCGCACGTCTCGCCGAGCCCGCTCGAGATCCCCGGGGCGAACCTGATCTTCGACGCGCTCGAGCAGGCCGCGGCCGCCTGAGGCCGGGGGCGACGCCGGCCGACCGCCGCGATGGCCGATCTCCGCAGCGCTGCGCCGCCTGCGATCGGAGAGGTCGATCACGTGCGCGGCCCGGCGCGCGGCCCGCTCGTGATCGAGTACGCCGATTACGAATGCCCCTACTGCGCGCGCACCGACCTCCTGCTCAGTGAGCTTGCGGTGCGGCGGGTGTTCCGTCACTTCCCCGTCCCGTCGAAGCATCCGCGCGCACGCGTGCTCGCCGGTGCCGCCGAGGCCGCGGCGCTCCAGGGCCGGTTCTGGGAGATGCACGACGCCCTCTTCGCCGACCAGGGTCGCATCGACGACCCGCACCTGTGGGAGCGGGCCCGCCGGCTGACCCTCGACCTCGACCGCTTCGAGCGCGACCGCCGCTCGGAGGCGGTGGCCGAGCGGGTGGCAGGCGACTTTCGCTCGGGCTTGCGCGCCGGAGTGGTGACCACTCCGACGCTGTTCGTCGACGGGACGCTTCATCCCGGCGTCCCGGGTCCCGAGCTGCTCGAGCGCCTGACCGTTGCTAGCATCGGCGCCGACTTCATCTCGAAGAATCAACACAGAAAGGCCGCCAACCGGAGGCGGCGCGAAAGGAACGCATGACAGACGAAGTACGCCCTCAGGGGCACCGTGTCTCGGTCGAGATCGGTGGCACCGAGGTCACGCTCGAGACCGGACGGCTCGCCAAGCAGGCGAGCGGATCCGTGGTGGTCCGCGCCGGCGACACCATGGTGCTGGGAACCGCGACGGCCGGCAACCTGCGCGACGTCGACTTCCTGCCGCTCACCGTGGATGTCGAGGAGCGCATGTACGCCGCGGGCAAGATCCCCGGCTCGTTCTTCCGCCGCGAAGGCCGCGCCGGAGAGCGGGGCACGCTCACCGCGCGCATGATCGACCGCCCGCTCCGCCCGCTCTTTCCCAAGGGCTGGCGGCGCGAGACCCAGCTCGTCTCGATGCCGATCTCGGTCGACCAGGTGAACTCCTACGACGTGCTCGCCATGAACGGCGCGAGCGCGGCGCTCATGGTCTCCGACATCCCGTTCCCGACGCCCGTGGGCGCGGTGCGGATCGGCAAGGACGAGGAGGGCAACTTCGTCGTCAACCCCGAGGAGGAGACGCTGCTCGACCCCGACCTCGATCTCGTGGTCTCGGGCACCGAGGAGGCCATCCTCATGGTCGAGGCGGGCGCCAAGGAGATCTCCGAGGCCGAGGTCCTCGACGCCCTCGACATCGCCCACGGCGAGATCCGCAAGCTCTGCG
The DNA here is from genome assembly GCA_013812065.1 of Thermoleophilaceae bacterium. GTDB lineage: Bacteria > Actinomycetota > Thermoleophilia > Solirubrobacterales > Thermoleophilaceae > JACCUC01. The sequence goes on from JACCUC010000040.1 coordinate 7,424, forward strand.
AGGCTCAGCGCGAGCTGGCCGACAAGGCCGGCAAGCCGAAGACCGAGGTCGAGGTCCCGCAGGTCGACGAGTCGCTGCTCGAAGAGATCCGCGGCCGCTTCGGCTCGGCGCTCGAGTCCGCGACCCGGGTCGAGGACAAGCTCGAGCGCCAGGAGGCCACCGAGCAGGTCGAGGCCGACGTGCACGCCGCCTTCTCCGACGAGCGGCCGCCCGAGGCGGCCGACGACTCCGAGCGCCGTCAGGCCGTCCAGCTCGCCTTCGACAAGCTCGAGAAGGACAACGTCCGCCAGCGGATCGCTCTCGAGAAGAAGCGCCCCGACGGCCGCGGCGCCGACGAGATCCGTCCGATCTGGATCGACGTCGGTGCCTTGCCGCGCGCGCACGGGTCGGCGATCTTCACCCGCGGGCAGACCCAGGCGCTGTCGGTGGCCGCGCTGGGGACGACGCGCGAAGAGCTGCGCGTCGATGACCTCGGTGTCCGCGAGGAGAAGCGCTACTTCCACCACTACAACTTCCCGCCGTTCTCGGTCGGGGAGGCGGCCTTCATGCGCGGACCCAAGCGCCGCGACATCGGTCACGGGGCGCTCGCCGAGCGGGCGCTCCTCCCGGTAGTGCCCTCGCAGGAGGAGTTCCCCTACACGCTGCGCGTGGTCTCCGACATCCTCGAGTCCAACGGCTCGTCGTCGATGGCCTCGGTGTGCGGGTCGAGCCTCTCGCTGATGGACGCGGGCGTGCCGATCAAGCGGCCGGTGGCGGGCATCGCCATGGGCCTGATCAAGGAGGGCGACGACTACACCGTCCTGTCGGACATCGCGGGCGTCGAGGACCACCTGGGGGACATGGACTTCAAGGTCGCCGGCACCGAGCGGGGGATCACCGCGCTCCAGATGGACATCAAGATCACGGGCGTGACCTTCGAGATCCTGCGCGACGCGCTCGAGCAGGCGCTCGCGGGGCGCCGCCACATCCTGGCCAGTATGGCCGAGGCGATCGGCGAGCCGCGGGCCGAGCTCTCGGAGTACGCGCCGCGCATCAGCTCGATTGAGATCGACCCGTCGAAGATCGGCATGGTCATCGGCAAGGGCGGGGAGACCATCCGCGCGCTGTCGGAAGAGTACGAGTCCCAGATCGACGTCAACGACGAGGGTGTGGTGCTCGTCTACGCCCAGACCGGCGCGAAGGGCGACGCGCTCGTCGAACGCATCCGCCAGATGACCAAGGAGGTCGAGGTCGGCGACGAGTTCACCGGCAAGGTCGTCAAGACGACGACCTTCGGCGCCTTCGTCGAGCTCGCCAAGGGCACCGACGGACTGCTCCACATCTCGAACGTGTCGCCCGGGAGGCGCGCCGAGTCGGTCGAGGAGGTCCTGAGCCGCGGCGACGAGCTCGCCGTGCGCGTGGTCGAGGTCGACCGCGAGCGCGGGCGCATCGGGCTGCGACTCGCCGACGATCCGGACATCGCCGGCAAGTCGGCCGCCGAGCTCGCGGGCGTCGGGACCGGCGACGGCGGCGGGGGCGGTGGAGACCGCGAGTCTCGCGGCAACGGGCGTGGCGGTGGTGGCGGCGGTGGCGGCGGATCTCGCCGCC
>JACCUC010000083.1 GCA_013812065.1 Thermoleophilaceae bacterium
CGCCACAACCCCGCGACGGGCGCGGCGCTCCCGCACCGGGCGGGCGAGGAGGCGGACCGCGACGAGGTTCGAGCGCTGACGCACGAGCAGCTAGGGGCGTTCCTCGACCTCGTGCATCCCCACCACCGGGCGTTCTTCCGGCTGCTGGCCGAGACCGGCCTGCGCTGGTCGGAGGCCGTGGCGCTGCGCTGGCAGGACCTGGCGCTCGACGGCTCGCGCCCGCGCGTGAAGGTGCGCCGAGCGCTCGTGCGAGGTCGGTACGGGCCGCCGAAGTCAAAGCACGCCCGCCGCGACGTGCCGCTGGGCGCCGACCTCGTGTCCGAGCTGCGCGCCCGACGCAAGGCGTCGGAGTGGGGGAGAGACGAGGATCTCGTGTTCGCCTCGGCGACCGGGACGCCCCTCGACCACTCGAACCTCATGGCTCGGGTCCTCCGGCCGGTCGCCGAGGAGGTCGGCGCGCCGTGGGCGGGCTTCCACACCCTCCGGCACACCTGCGCCTCGATGCTCTTCGCGCGCGGGGCGAACGCGAAGCAGGTACAGCGGTGGCTCGGGCACCACTCGCCGAGCTTCACGCTCGACACCTACGTCCACCTGCTCGAAGACGACCTCGGCGAGCCGCTCGACCTCGCTGGTGCATCGCCCGACTTAGCGCGCAAAGAGGTGGTTCCGCAAGACCTGTAAACGGCTAGTGGGTTCTGTCGCCACGTCGATCCCGATTTTCTGAGCTCGGACGCGCGGCCGATCCATCGGAGGTACTACGCGCACGAAGGACGCGTGAGTCTCGTAGAGGGAGGACTCCGTCACGTCGGCGACGGTGATACTCAGGTCAAAACCGCGAACCGCGTTCTCGTCGGAGGGAGGTACCGGCTGTTCGAAGGCACGGTGAACGCCTGTGGGGCGCTCGAAGTGAAAGCTGACCTCGGTCGCCATGTTGAGCGCGAGCAGGGGCGCTGCGAAGTGCGCCGAGAGGGAGGGTGAGCCATTCGAAGCGACGGCCTGAGCCTCTTTCAATAGCGCGCCGCCGGGTCCGTAGTTGGCTACGAGGCACGAGACTGTGTAGCCGGTCGGATTCTCTTTTAGAGCGAGCTCCGAACCTCCGTCGGACGAACCGGGTCGAGCACTGGGGAGTACGCTCGGCCGCGTCGCTGTCGCGGCCTGTCGCTCCGAGGCGAGCGCGCTTCGCCTCGCGTGGCGAGCGGCCCGCCACGCGGCCGCGCTCGCGGCGAGCGCGGCGAAGGTGCCGATGACTTCCAAGGGCTCTCCGGCGGCGAACCAGGCGTGGGGCGCGATCATGACGCGGGCGTGCAGCATCCTCTTTCTCGACGACGAGCAACAGGGTTGCAACACAAGGGGACGGAGCCGCAGCGCCACTGGGTTCCTCCGCCGCGAGGGTGTGAACACACGTGTGAACACACCCGAACGGATCGGGGGGGATCAGGGCGGAACGCCTGGGCGGGATTCCGCGCGTTGAAGCCGTTTGCGACTTGAACGGACCAGGGCGGACGCCGGGGGAGCGCTCATAATCCGTCGGTCGCAGGTTCGAATCCTGCCCGGCCCATCGGAAAAGTCCTGCAAATCGAGTGGGCTCTTTGCTAGCGACGGGATCGAGGGGGAGGAGGGCACCTTCTCGATCTGCACTTTCTGGTATGTCGAGGCTCTGACCAAGGCGGGCCGCACCGACGAGGCGAGGCTCACGTTCGAGAAGATGCTCACCTACGCGAACCATCTAGGCCTCTACTCCGAGGAGATCGGCCTGACCGGAGAGGCGCTGGGGAACTTCCCCCAGGCGTTCACCCACCTCGCCCTGATCAGCTCGGCCTTCCTCCTGAACCGGGAGCTCGGGTAGCCGTACCGTGGACGGACTGAACGCCAGCGTCGAGAAGATGACCTCGGAAGGCGTGGCCGACGCCGCCATCGAAACGTTCCGCCACTACTACGAGCGGCTTCGGGGCGGGGACCTCGGTACTCTGGCGGAGGCTGATATCGAGCCGATCGAGGCCCTGCCTGACGCCGAAGAGCTGCCGGAGGACGAGGCCGGCGCGAGCGAGGCGCTCGACCGCGCGGTGGTGCTCAAGCTCAACGGCGGGTTGGGGACCAGCATGGGCCTGGACGGTCCCAAGTCGCTGATCGAGGTCAAGCAGGGGCAGAGCTTCCTCGACGTCATCGTCAGGCAGGTGCTGGCGCTTCGCGGCCGCTACCACGCGCGGCTTCCACTGCTGCTAATGAACAGCTTCTCGACGCGCGAGGCAACGCTCGCGGCGCTCGAGCGGCACCCCGACATCGCCGCCGACGTACCGCTCGACTTCGTGCAGAACAAGGTCCCGAAGCTGGGCGTCGACGATCTCCAGCCCGCGAGCTGGCCGGACAACCCGGCGCTCGAGTGGGCGCCCCCAGGGCACGGCGACCTGTACCCGGCGATGGTGAGCTCGGGCATGCTCGAGACACTGCTCGAGAACGGCTACCGCTACGCCTTCGTCTCGAACTCCGACAACCTCGGCGCCGTGCTCGACCGCCGCATCCTCGCGTGGTTCGCCCGCGACGAGATCCCGTTCCTCATGGAGGCAGCCGACCGCACGGACGTGGACCGCAAGGGAGGCCACCTCGCCGCTCTGCCCGACGGCGGCCTCGTGCTGCGCGAGAGCGCGCAAACGCCGGAGGAGGACATGGACGCCTTCCAGGACGTGCGGCGCCACCGGTACTTCAACACCAACACGCTGTGGGTGAACCTGCGGGCTCTCGCCGATACGCTGGAGCGCCGAGGCGGAATCCTGCCGCTGCCGATGATCGCCAACCGCAAGACCGTCGATCCTTCGGACAAGTCCTCGCCGGCGGTGATCCAGGTCGAGACGGCGATGGGCGCGGCCATCGGGGTCTTGGAGGGGGCTCGGGCCGTGCGGGTCCCGAGGAGGCGGTTCGCGGCCGTCAAGTCGACCAGCGACCTGCTCGCCGTGCGCTCGGACGCCTATGTGCTGACCGAGGAGGCGCACGTCGAGCTGGCGCCGGAGCGCAGTGACGCGCCCCCGATCGTCGACCTCGACTCCCGCTTCTACAAGCTGCTGCCGGACTTCGAGGCGCGCTTCCTTGCCGGACCCCCGTCGCTTCTGGCCTGCGACCGTCTGACCGTCGTCGGCGACGTCCTCTTCGGGCGCGGGGTCGTCGTACGCGGCTCGGCCGTCGTCGAGCACCCGGACGACGATCAGCTGCAGGTGGCTGACGGCACCGTGCTGGAGGGCTGAGGCCTGATCGACCTCGAGCGCGTGCTGAGCGCGTACCACGAGCACGAGCCAGGTCCAACCGATGACCCGCAGGTGATTTACTTCGCCTCGCATGGTCGTGACGCCCTTTGAGGCGCGGTTCCGAGGTTGCACCCCGCCGCCGACTCTGTTGAAATGGCTCCGTGTCCGATTCCCCGCTCGACGCCAAGCCCGCCTCGCCACTCGAGAGTGAGGCCAGGCGCGAGGTCGAGCGCAGAGGTGACCCGTATCTCCTCTGGCGCGACGGCGCCGACGGGCAGCAGATATTTCCGCTTACGAAGGAGTGGGACCGGGCGACCATAGGGCGCAGCCTCACGGCCGATCTCTGCCTCAGCTGGGACGAGGAGGTCTCGCGCGTGCACGCTCAGCTCGAATGCCTCGGAGATGACTGGGCCCTGGTCGACGACGGCCTTTCCCGAAACGGCTCCTTCGTCAACGGCGAGCGGGTCCCCACCCGGCGCCGGCTCGTCGACGGCGACGAGCTGCGTTTCGGTGACACCGTGATGGTCTATCGCGCACCGTTCGAGGTGCGCGAGGACACCGTTGTCTCAGCGCGCGAGTGACCGCTCGCCGGGTGGTCGGCGGCCAGCAGGTTTTCTGGATGACAGGGCTGGCCGCCCGGTCACTCTGTAGGGCGGGCATGGGCTCGTCGTTCATAGCGTTGCTTCTCGCTGCGGGCCAGCGCGACGTGACGAACCGCCCCGCGGCCCTCGGTCTCGAGGACACTCGCCCGCGATGCCTCGGGTGCGCGCCAGCGCGTCAGGGCGGCCCAATTCCCGCAGCGAAAGACGCTCGAGGACTTCGACTGGGCGGCGCAACCCGCCGCCCGAGCGCCCGCTCGTCATGCACCTCGCCCAGCTCGCCTGGATCGCTGCGCGCTCGAACGTCTGCTTTCTCGGCCCGCCGGAACGGGCAAGACCCACTGTGGGCTGCACTTCTTCCGTCGCCTGAGGCTGCGCCGGGAGCGGCGGCCCGGCCAGGTTCTAAAGCGCGCCGGCCGCCATGGTGAGCACTCCAAGATGTCCCTCCCCGTCCTCCTCGCCGTCGACGAAGACCAGGATGCCCTCGAAGACGTCGAGACTCAGCTCGCCCAGCGCTAGGCCCGTGAGTACCGCGTTGAGTGCCTGGGCGATCCGGAGGAGGCGGTTCAGATGCTCACGGCTCTGGCACGCACCGGCGAGGAGGTCGCGCTGGTGCTTGTGGGAAAGCAAGTCTCGGACGCGACCGGCGGCGAGCTGCTCGGGCGAGTGCGGCAGCTCCACCCGCACGCCAAACGCGCGCTGCTGGTTCCCTCGGGCGCGTGGGCAGGCCAGCCGACCGCCGCCGCGATCCTCGACGCGATGGCCGTGGGGCGGATCGACTACTACGTGCCCAGGCCGGCGGCCTCTCACGACGAGGTTTTCCACGAGGCCGTCTCCAGTTTTTTGCTCGAGTGGGCGACGGACCGGCGCGTCGTCCCGCACACCGTCCACATCGTTGGCGAGGAGTGGTCGGGCAGGGCCTTTGAGCTGAGGGACGTTTTCCAGCGCTGCGCGGTCCCGCACGACTTTTGTCTGGCCGACTCCGACGAGGGACGGGAGCTAGTCGCCAAGGCGGGTCCCGAGGCGAAGCTCCCGCTCATGGTCCTCCCCGACGGCCGGGCCCTGAGCGACCCCTCCAATACCGAGTTAGCGGAGGCCGCCGGGGCCCCGCTCGCCCTCGAGGAGCACGCCTTCGACCTCGTCATCGTGGGCGCCGGCCCAGCCGGGCTGTCCGCGGCCGTCTACGGCGCCTCCGAGGGGATGCGCACCCTCGTGGTCGACGAGGGCGGCATCGGGGGGCAGGCGAGATCGAGCTCGCGAATCCGCAACTACCTCGGCTTCCCCAAGGGCGTCAGCGGCGCCCGGCTCGCTGAGCAGGCCTACGAGCAGGCCTCGGTCTTTGGGGCGAGCTTCGTGTTCTTCCACAGGGCGACCGGCCTCGATCGCTTGAGGGAGGGACTCAACGTGTCACTTTCGGACGGTCGGCGGATCAGCGCCCGAGCGGTGATCCTCGCCACGGGAGCGAGCTACCGCCGATTGGGCATTCCATCGCTCGAGGCCTTGAACGGCGCGGGCGTTTTCTACGGCGGAGCGGCCTCGGAGGCCCACGGGCTGAGCGGAAAGGACGCCTACATCGTGGGCGGCGCGAACTCGGCTGGCCAGGCGGCCCTGCACCTTGCGCGCTACGCCCGACGCGTCACCCTCGTGGTGCGCGCGCAGTCGCTCGAGGCGGGGATGTCGCACTATCTGGTGCGAGAAGTCGAGGCTACGCCGAACGTGGAGGTGCGGACGGGCACTGCGGTGGTCGGCGGCGGAGGCGAGGGCCGTCTGCAGGAGCTAGTGAGCTAGTGCTGCGCCAGAGCGCCGCCGGCGAAGAGAACACGGTCGCCGCCGACGCTCTGTTCGTGTTGATCGGAGCCCGCCCGCATACCGACTGGCTGCCCGCGGAGATAGCCCGAGACGCGCGCGGGTTCCTGTTGACTGGTGAGAAGCTCCCGGACGGCTACGACTGGCCGCTCGAGCGCGGGCCGTTCTCGCACGAAACGAGCATGCCGGGCGTGCTGGCGGCCGGAGACGTACGGCACGCTTCAGTCAAGCGTGTGGCCTCCGCGGTGGGAGAGGGATCGATCGCGATCCAACTCGTCCAGAGCCTCTTCGCCTACGAGCGGCTGCATTCCGCGCGCCCGACCGAGGCAGCAGCTCCGGCGGGGAGCGCCAATGTCGGCTAGCTCAACTCCCCTCGTGCCCTGAGGGAATGCGGCGATCTCACAGGGCCACGCGACCCAGCGCTCGGGCGGCCTCCCGTAGCCGGGTGTCGAAGGCCATGATCGCATCGGCGTCGGCCTCGTCGGCGGCGAGCAGCACGCAGCAATCGGGGAGCTTCAAACGAGTCTCCGCGCGCAGCGCGGCGAGGCGTACGGCCGCGTCGGGACTGAAGGGCACCTCTCGAACGCCGAACTCGCGGAGAGCGCCACGGGCGCCCTCGAGACGGTGCGCACGGGCGGGACCGACGAGCACCTCGGCTAGCGTGATGGGACTCGCGCCGAGCGGTCGCTCCGCGGCTTCGAGCAATAGAGCGACGGCGCCGTCGTGGTGGGGGTCGCGCGCATCGAGATGAGCTATGAGAACACTCGCGTCGGCGATGATCACGCCGGCCACTCGTCGCGCAGTCGCGACAGGTACCCCTCGGGATAGACGCCGGTCAGGGCACCACGCGTCTGCTCGACGGCTGCGCGGCGGCGTGCTGCATCCTCGTGAGGGCGGTCCTCGATCGCCCGGAGGCCCTCTCGGACCAGCCTAACCAGCAGCTGCGAGCGAGTGGCGCCATCGTCGGGCCATCTCCGAGCGGCCGCGTCGAGCGCGCGAGCGATGTCGTCGGTCTCCGTGATCGTGTGCCGTGGACGAGAGGTCGGCATCGCTAGTCAGTGTAGCACTCCGCGCTTAGGTGCAGCACCACCTTGGCTGTGGCCGAAACGCCGAGTACGTCTGGCGCGACGACCTAGTTGCCACGGCCCGGGCACGCGCGCCGCTCTACTTGGCGAGGTAGTCGCGCGCCTCTCGGTGACGCTCGACGAGCTTCTCGATGAGGCGCTCGGTGTCGCGCTGCGACCGGAGTGTCGCGCGGCGGCCGTCGTCCTGCTCCCGCTAGGTCGGCCGGCTGGAGTTCTTGGTCGACGGGGTCTGTTGCTTCTCCTTTCTGCGGACCATGGGGTCACCAGCATGTCGCGCTTCCGTCACCCCGGTGTGCCGCCCTTGGGAACGGCCGTCGGGTCGTCCCAAGAGGACGCGCCACTTGAGGTCGGTGACCTCCTCGTCGGTCAGAATGCCGGCGGCTCGAAGCTGAGCGAGCGCTTGGAGCTGTCGGATCTCCTCGCCAACTTCCACCGTGTTAGCCGCAGTGTCACGCAACGGCGCGGAGGCCGCCGAGGGATCCGATCGACCGAAATCGCCAGTGATCTTCGGCTCGTGCTCGCCCGGCGTCCGCAAGTGGCTTGAGCTTTCCTTGAAGGCGCTCGTCGTGCTGCTCAACTCGAGCGGCCGACTGTGGCGACGTGCGGGAATCGGCATCCTTCTGCGGCGCGATCATCCGATCTCCCCCGACCGACCATACCGCGGACTCGACACACGCCAGTAAGGGTCGGAGCGTGGCGGCCGCCTCCAGGACCAGCGGATCACGCGGCCGCCGGTCAACAGCTCAGGGTCGACGAGGGCTTCTTGCGGGTCCTCGAGCACCCATCGCTACCAAGCGATCTCGGCGCGTGGGCCGTGGGACGCGCCGCAGACGTCCCCCTCCGCCTGCGACCGCAGCAGTAGCCACGCAAAGAGCTTCGTCGTCGAGAGCCGGCCGCGGGTCTCGTTCCAGACCCGACCGGGCGGAACGTTGTCCAGGAGGCCCGTAGCCAGCTCCACGGCCAACGGAGTCGCGCGCCGATCCGAGATTCGCGCGGCCATGACAGCGCTTGCCGCAAAGGCGAAGATCGCCTCCTCGCTCGGCAGGCAGCGCGAAACCAGATCCTCGGCAATCCTTGCAGCGGCGAGCACGACCGCGTCACTCGCCGCGGAGGGCGGTGAGCCATCATCGCTGCGCATACTCGGGAAAGATGCGGAGCGGCTGTCTTCGCCCCCTCGCCTCGGCGGGTAGCCTCGGGGCCATGCCAGGCGGGCTCACGCCGGAGCAGCAGGCCCGTGTCGAGATCGACCGCAAGCTCGAGGCTGCTGGCTGGAAGGTTCAGGATTTCCGGGAGATCGATCTCTCGGCGGGTCGCGGCGTCGCGGTGCGCGAGTTCCCGACGGCGACCGGCCCGGCCGACTACCTGCTCTACGGCGATCGCAAGGCCCTCGGGACCATCGAGGCCAAGAAGGACGGCACGCCGTTGCTGGGCGTCGAGTCGCAGTCCGACCGCTACACGGCGGGCTTCCGACAGACGGCTGCCAAGCGAGGCATCCCGGCGTGGCGCCAGCCGCTGCCCTTCCACTACCTGAGCACGGGCAGGGAGACCTACGTCGCCAACCGGCTCGACCCGGATTACGCGCCACGCGAGGTCTTCAACTTCCACCGTCCCGAGACGCTGATCGAGATCGCCAAGAGTGGCGAGACCATGCGCCAGCGGCTGCGCCGGATGCCGCCGCTGATCGAGGAGGGCCTGCGGACCAACCAGGTCGCGGCGATCAAGGGTCTCGAGAAGTCCTTCGCCTCGAACCACCTGCGCACGCTCACCCCGCAGACGATGGGCTCGGGCAAGACTCTCCTCGCGTGCGCCCAGGCCTACCGGCTGCTGCGGTACGGCGGCGCGAAGCGGGGCCTGTTCCTCGTCGACCGGATCAACCTCGGCGAGCAGGCCCTACGCGAGTTCCGCAACTACGTCACGCCCGACGACGGCCGCAAGCTCGGCGAGCTCTACAACATCCAGCTCTTGCGCTCGAACCAGATCGACCCGGCGGCCAACCTCGTCATCACCACGATCCAGCGTCTCTACTCGATGCTCCAGGGAGAGGGCGAGCTGGCCGAGGGGCTCGAGGAGGAGTCGGTCTTCGAGCGCCTCGGCGGCGCGCCGGACCTCGAGCAGCTACCGGTCAGCTACCAGACGAAGTACCCGATCGAGCTGTTCGACTTCCTCTTCACCGACGAGGCGCACCGCTCGATCTACGGCCGCTGGGGACAGGTCCTCGACTACTTCGACGCCTTCCTGGTGGGACTGACGGCGACGCCGTCGAAGTTCACCTACGGCTACTTCCAGGGCAACGTGGTCGCGCCCTACTCCTACGAGCAGTCGGTCATCGACAAGGTCAACGTCGACTACACCGTCTACCGGATCGAGACCGAGGTCTCGAAGGCCGGAGCGTCGGTCGGCGCCGGGGAGTGGGTCCGCGTTCGCGACCGGCTGACCCGTGACCAGTCGCTCAAGGAGCTGGAGGACGAGCTGACCTACGACGCGGCCAAGCTCGACCGCGCCGTGGTCGCCGAGGACCAGATCCGGACCGTCGTTCGCACCTTCCGCGACAGGGTTCTGACCGAGATCTTCCCCGGCCGCTCCGAGATCCCAAAGACGGTCGTCTTCTGCAAGCACGAGACCCATGCCGAGGACGTGCTGCGGATCCTCCGTCAGGAGTTCGGCCGCGGGTCGGAGTTCGCCAAGAAGATCACCTACAAGACCGAGGGCTCAGCTCAGCAGCACATCCAGGACTTCCGGACCGATCCGCGCTTCCGGATCGCCGTCTCGGTCGATCAGATCTCGACGGGCACCGACATCAAGCCGGTCGAGTGCCTGCTGATCCTGCGCATGGTCCAGAGCCGGGCGTACTGGGAGCAGATGAAGGGTCGCGGTGTCCGCAAGATGGACAAGCACGAGTTCTGGGCCGTCACGCCCGGCGCCCGTGAGGAAGGCGTGGTCAAGGACCATTTCGTGATCGTCGACTGCGTCGGCCTTACCGACGAAGACCGCGCCTGGGCCGAGACACGCCCGCTCGCCCGCAAGCCCAACGTCCCGCTGAAGACACTGCTTCAGGACGTCGCGCAGGGCATCACCTCCGACGAGCTGCTCTCGACCGTGGCCGTTCGCCTCAATCGCCTGGAGGGCAAGCTCACGCCCGACGATGAAGCCGCGATCGCCGAGCTGGCCGGGGCTGGGCTGGGCGAGATCGCCGAGAAGCTGATCAAGGCCACCGATCCGACCGCCCTCGGCGAGGTCGCCAGCGAGCGCTTGGACGACGACCGCGATCCGACCGAAGACGAGGTGGCCGCGGTCAAGGAGGAGCTGATCGAGCAGGCGGTCGCCCCGTTGCTGCGGGCGGAGGTCCGC
>JACCUC010000095.1 GCA_013812065.1 Thermoleophilaceae bacterium
CCCCCCGGGAACCCCCCGGTGGTGGGCTCGGGCGATCGGAGCAGGGACGAGCGGCGCATCACCACTCCCGGACGCGCGCGTCGATCAGCGTGTCGTCACCGATGCGCTCGACCTCGACGGCGAGCGCGCGATCGGCGTCGGCGATCGACGCGACCCCTCGGCCCTCGAGCACTCCGCGAGCGTCTCGCCCTCCGGCGAGGATCGGCGCCACGAAGACGCGGAGCGCGTCGATCTCACCGGCGTCGAGGAAAGCGCCGCCCAGGCGCGGCCCGCCCTCGAGCAGAAGCGACTGGACTCCGCGGTCGCCGAGCGCATCGAGGCCGGCCCCGACTCGAGCGGCCTCGTCCTCACCCTCGCTGACGATCACCTCGACGCCCGCGGCCGCGAGGATCTCGCGGGCCGCCCGAGGTGCGGCCGGAGAGCAGATCAGGATCACCGGCGCGTCCGCCGCGCTCTGCACGAGCCGGCTCCGCGCGGGCAGCCGCGCCCTCGAGTCGAAGACGACGCGTCGCGGCGCCCGGGTGGCCTCCACCGCTCCCTCGACGCGCACGGTGAGGAGCGGGTCGTCGGCGATCGCAGTGCCGATGCCGACGGCCACCGCGTCGGCCTCCGCCCGCCAGCGGTGCACCCGCGCGCGACTCTCCTCGCTCGATATCCACCTCGAGTCGCCGGTGCGGGTCGCGACCCTTCCGTCGAGGGTCAGCGCCGACTTGAAAACCACGAGCGGGCGGCCGGTGAGCGCGTGCTTGCGGAACGGCTGGTTGAGCAGCCGCGCCGACCGGGCAACTTCCTCACCGGCCCATCCGACCTCGACGCCGCCGCCTCGCAGGAGCTCGGGGCCACGACCGCTCGCCATGGCGCTCGGGTCGTCGGAGGCGATGACGACCCGCTCGACGCCCGCGGCGAGGATCGCCTCGACGCAGGGCGGCGTGCGCCCGTGGTGGGCGCAGGGCTCGAGCGAGACGTACAGGGTGGCGCCCGCCGGATCCTCGCCGCAGGCCCCGAGCGCGGCGGCCTCGGCGTGCGCCTCCCCCGGCCCGGAGTGAAAGCCCTCGCCGATCGGGCGCCCGTCCTTGACGACCACCGCGCCGACGAGCGGGTTGGGGCTCGTGCGTCCGCTCCCCCGCTGCGCCAGCTCAAGCGTCCGCCCGAGGTGGACGGCGTCGCGCTCCGGGGCGAGCGTTTGGATCGTCAAGGCGGTCACGAACGGCGGGGTTGACTCGCCAGTCAATCTACCAGGGGTTCGCAGGGCTCGATCGCGTTCGCGATCGCGATCGACCCTCTCAGTCGGGCCGGACCTCGCCGATGCGCCAGCGAGCCTCCCGGCAGGGGAACGGGCAGCCCGGCGGGGCGACCAGACGGGCGATCACCGTGTAGCGATCCTCGGCCCCGAGCGAGCGTGCCTCGGCCGTCGCGAGCGTGCCACGCTCGCTGATGGTGACGCTCTCGACCTTGACCGCCCCCCCGGTGAAGTCCTCGGAGCGCTCGACACAACCCTCGAGCCCGTCGTAGATGCGTTCGAGCGCGGCCTCGGTGAGAAGCTCGCAGGCCTCGTCGCCATCGGCGGTGGCGAAGTCCTGGATCGTTCGCACGACCTCTCCCGCACGCGGGTCGGGCGGGGGCTCGCTCGCACACGCGCCCGCGATCGCGGGGACGGCCAGCACCGCGGCGACGAGCGCGCGGTCGAGGGTCGTCTGCCTGCGCACCGGAGGAAGTGTGACGGCTCGCGGAGGCCCCGAGCGCCCGGCTACCCTCCTCGCGTGCCTCGGCCCCCTCGAGGCCGAGCCGGCGCGCGCGGCTCGGCTTCCTCCCCGGTCCTCCTGATGCTCGCCGCGATCGTCGCCGGCGGCTTCCTGCTGCGCGTGTGGAACAACGACTACGGGCTCCCTTACGTCTACAACTACGACGAGGAGACCCATTTCACCTCGAACGCGGTCGAGATGTTCGGCGGGGGCTTCGATCCCAACTACTACCAGAACCCCTCCGCGTTCACCTACATCATCCACGCCGTGCTCCGGCTGCTCTACGGCGACTGGCCGGTGATCGGCTCCATCCTCGAGCTGCCGCTCGACACCGTCGGCACGCAGTTCGAGCTCGATCCGACCCCGATCTGGCTCATCTCGCGCTCGCTGGCCGCGCTGCTGGCGGTCGCCGGAGTGGTAGCGGTCTTCCACGTGGGCCGGCGGCTATGGGATACGCGAGTGGGTCTAGTCGCCGCCGCCGTGGTGTCTTTCGCCTTCCTGCCGGTGGCCTACGGACGGATCGCGGTAACCGACGGCGGCACGCTCGTGCCGGTGGCGCTCGCGGTCTACGGCGCCGTCCGGGTGCGCGAGACGGGAGCCCGGCGACACTACCTGTTGGCCGGGGCGATGACCGGTCTCGCCATCGGCTTCAAGTACACGGCAGGGCTCGTGTTGCTGCCCCTGCTCGGAGCGGTCGCGCTGCGGGCGCTCGCGGCGGCCCCTGAGCCGCGCACCGCGGGGGCGCTCGGCGGCCGTGCGCGGGCCGCCGGCGCACGCGGGCTCGCTCGGTTCGCCTTGGGTCTGCGCCACCACGTCGAGGTGCGCTCGCTGGCGCTCGCGCTTGCCGCCGTCGTGGCGGTGTTCTTCTTGACCACGCCCTTCTTCTTCCTCGATCCGATCAGCGCTCTCTACCAACTGAAGACGCAGGCGGAGGCGGCCGGCGGCGCGGAGAAGCTCGGCCAGACGAGCAGCTCGGGCACGCTCTTCTACCTCAACAGCCTGACCTGGGGACTCGGCTTCGCGGGACTCGTGGCGGCACTCGCAGGCGCGGCGATCGTCTGGCGGCGCGAGTGCGGGCGAGCGGTGCTGCTCCTCCTCTTCCCGCTCGCGCTCTTCCTCTACATGAGCCTTCAGTCGCGCTACTTCGCGCGCTGGATCCTTCCGGCCTACCCCGTGCTGGCCCTGCTCTGCGGAGTTGCGCTCGCGCACGCAGCCGCCCTCCTGCGGGCCCGCCCGCGGCTGCAACCCGCGGCGCTCGCCGTTCTCACCCTGCTCGTCCTCGCTCAGCCACTCGCCGCCGATGTGCGCACCGCGGAGGTGCTAGGTCACACCGACACCCGCAACCTCGCGCGGGACTTTCTGGTCGACCGTTACCCACCCGAGCTGCGCGTGGCGATCGAGCCGGCGTTGCCGGTGGTCCCCGAGGTCTACTACCGCCGGCGGCCCGGCGACGACGCTGCGGTCGCCGGCGTCTGCACAGGGCTCGCCAAGGGCACCGACCAGGGGGAGGCCGCCCGGGGGAACTGCCTGCCCTTCGACGAGCAGCGCTTTGTCCGTGAGTTCCTGCGCGACGTCCGCCGCGTGGTGACCGAGCCCGAGGGCGGCCCGAACGCGAACCTCACCATCCTGCGGCCCGAGCTCATCGATCTCTACCGCCGGCGGGGCTACTGCACGGTGATGACCATGAGCATCGTCCGCCAGCGGGCCGAGAACGCGGGCGACGACCGCGTGCTCGCCTACTACCGCCGACTCGGGCGCGAGTCGGATGTGGTCTTCGAGGCGAGCCCCTACCGTCCAGGCGCCGACCCGCCTCCCTTCGACTTCGACCTGTCCTTCAACTACTACCCCGCCGTCTTCGAGCGCCCGGGGCCGCTCGTACGGGTCCACCGCCTGCGCAACTGCGAGCAAAGCTACGGCGAGGTGCCCGAGCAGCCGGCGGGCACGCGCGGTCTCGACAAGGGCGTCGGGACCACCTTCGTCGGACGCTACTGACGCGAGGGCCTCGTGTCCATGGCCGCGTCTCCCGCCCACCGCGCTCGCCACCGACCGGTCGCCGCGGCGCTGCGCGCACATCCGTACCTCGCGCTCGGGGCCGCCTCGCTCGCCGGCGGGGTGCTCTCGGTCGCCGTGCTGCCGCTCGGCATCGGCTCGGACGCGTGGGCGTGGCTCGTCTGGGGGCGAGAGCTGCTCGGAGGCGGACTCGACCCCACGAACGGGCCCTCGTGGAAGCCGCTGCCGGTCGTGTTCACGACCCCCCTCGCCCTGCTCGGAGAGGCGGCGCCGATCCTCTGGACGGTCGTGGCGCGCGGCGGCGCGCTGCTCGCTCTGATCTTCGCCTACCGGATCGGAGTGCGGCTCTCGGGCCGGCTCGCCGGTGCCTTCGCGGTGCTGGCTCTCGTTCTCACCGACCTCGTCGACTACGCCGCGAGCGCAGACTCCGAGCCACTCGTCACGGCGCTCTGCCTGTGGGCGCTCGAGCGTCATCTCGACGGTCGCCGCGGCCATGCGCTGGCGCTGCTCGCCCTGGCCGCGCTCGGACGGCCCGAGACGTGGCTCCTGCTCATCCCCTACGCCGGCTTCGTCTGGGTGCGGGAGCCGAGACTGCGGTACGCGGCGGGCGCGGTGCTCGTCGTGCCGCCGGCGCTCTGGCTCGGGCCCACGTGGCTTGCGACCGGTGATCCGTTCTCGGCCGGGGAGCGCGCGAACCGCCTGACCGCGGCGAGCCTCGCCACCGCGGATGTGCCGGCGCTCGCGGTCGTGGCCGAGACCGTGCGCCTCGTGGCGCTCCCCGTACTGGGGGCCGCGCTCGTGGCGGCGGGAGCCGCGGTCGCGGTGGCGCTCGGCGGGCGCGGCAGCAGGGGCGCGGCACTGACCACGGCGGTGGGCAGGCGGGCACGCACCGGCTTCCGTAGCCCCGTTGCGCACGTGGGTGCGCTCATCCTTGCGGTCACCGCGACCCTGTGGGTGGCCGTGGTCGCGGGACTGACCGAGGTCAGCTTCACCGGCAACGAGCGTTACCTGTTTCCCGCGGTGGCGGCGATCTGCGTGCTCGGAGGGGTCGGCGCCGGAGTCATCGTGCGCGCGGTCGCGGGCGGCCGGGGTGGGGCGCGAGCCGTCGCCGCCACGCTCGTCCTACTCGCGATCGCCGCGCCGTTCGGCGTCGAGCGTGCCCGGGACGTCGTCGGCGTTCGCGGCGAGGCTCGCGATCGCGCGCGGATCATCGCGGGCGTCGAGCCGGCGGTCGCGCGGGTGGGAGGCCGCGTGGGGATCCTCGCCTGCGGCGGCCCCGCGGTCACCCGGCCCGGAACCCAGGGAACACTCGCCTGGGAGCTCGGCCTGCCGCTGTCGGCGGTCGAGCGATCATGGCCGCCGGATCCGCGGCTCGACCTGCGGCCGCCGACCGTCGTCTTCAGCCGGGCGGAGCGGCGCTTCAACCTGGTCGCTCGCCGAGAGATTCTCGCGCCGAGGCTCGTGCCGGTGCCGCTCGGCCCGCGGCTCGAGGGATGGCAGGTCTTCGTGGTGGGCGCCGGTGGGGAGGCCGCACGCGCGGCGGTGGCGCGCTGCCGGCCGCCCGCCTGAAAGGCGTTTCCGGCGTCCCGGCGCGCTAGCCTCCGCCCCGCGCCCATGAAGCTGATCGTTCAGATCCCGTGCTTCGACGAGGAGGAGCAGCTCCCCCACACCCTCGCCTCCCTGCCGCGCGATCTCGATGGCTTCGACGAGGTCGAATGGCTCGTCGTCGACGACGGCTCGAGCGACCGCACGATCGAGGTCGCGCGCGAGGGCGGCGTCAACCACATCATCCGGCTGACGAACAACAAGGGCCTCGCCGCCGGCTTCCAGGCGGGCCTCGACGCTTGCCTGAAGCTCGGAGCCGACGTCATCGTCAACACCGACGGCGACAACCAGTACGACGGCAACGACATCCCGAAGCTCATCGCCCCGATCATGGCCGGGCGCGCGGACATGGTCGTCGGCGACCGTCAGGTCGACACGATCGAGCACTTCTCGCCGCTGAAG
>JACCUC010000106.1 GCA_013812065.1 Thermoleophilaceae bacterium
TCTTGATGCTGACAAGGCCGGCGTCGACGTTCCGCAGCGTGCCCGAGGTGTCGACGAGCGAGCCCGAGGTGTCGACGAGCGAGCCCGAGGTACGGTCGAGGGTGGCCGACGTGTCGACGAGCTTGCCGGAAGTGTCGACGAGCGAACCCTCGGTGTCGACGAGCGAGTTCGACGTGTCGACGAGCGAACCGGAGGTATCGATGAGCGAGCTCGACGTGCTTATCAGCGACCCGTCGACCCGCTGCAGGGAGCCTCGGATCGAGCTGAGCTCGCCGCGGATCGTGGTCGCCTGGCCCGGGATCGGCTTGAGCGCCGTGTCGATCTGGGTCAGGTTCGAGTTGATGTCCTGGATGTGAGCGGGCAGCGGCTTGGTGTCGCTACCGGCGCCGGCCACCGCGGTGTTGGCCTCCGCGAGCGCGGCGTCGATCGCCTCGAGGGCGCGGGCGATGCCGAACAGGAAGCCGATGACCACGAGCACGACCAGCACGGCGACCGTGATCCAGATCCACATCCATCTCAGCGCGGTGGTGCTCGGCTGCATGGTTATCCCCCTCCCATGCGGGGCCCGCCACGGCGGCCGAGTGGCGCGGTGCCATCACCGCGTGCCGCACTCCCGAGCGGATCCAGGCCGTCGCAGTCGCCGTCGCGCTCGTCAGGGCCGCCGGTCCTCTCGTCGATGCAGGCGGCGCTGTCGTGGGCCCTCTTGCCGAGCCGCAGGATGTTGCCCGTGTCGCCCTTGATCAGCCTCGCCACGTCGATCGAGCCGTTGAGGAAGAAGTTGATCAGGAACACGTCGTTGTCGATCTGTTTGGCTTCTCGGAGGATGCCGCCGGCGTCCGAGTCGATGCCGCGCGCCCTCGACTGGATGTTGCCGGCCGTGTTGTTGATCGCGCCGGCGGTGGTGTTGATGTCGCGCGCGGTACCGAGGATGTCGCCCGCGGTGCTGTTGATGTCGACGGCGCTCAAGTTGATGTCGTTGGCCGTCGAGTTGATCGCGCCGGCGGTGGTGTTGATCTGCCGCGCCGACCCGTTGATCGAGTCGGCGGTGGTGTCGATCTCGCTCGCCGAGACGTCGATCGATCCGGCGAGGCCGTCGATCCCCGTGGCCTCGCCGACCACCCGGTCGAGCTTGGGCTTGAGCGGCTTGGCGGACCGAAGGATCGACTTGGCCGTGTTGTTGGTCCGACTGAGCTGGATCACCGAGTCGGTGGCCACGTTGATCCCGCGCCCGTTCTGCGAGATGTTCGCCGCCTTGAGGCTGATCCGCTGGGCCGTCGAAACCACCCGCGCGAGCTGCCACGCGGCGATGCCGGCCGCCACCAGGACGACGAGCACGATGACCGCGTTCGTGACCCGGAAGCCGGTCACGCCCCGCATTCTGCCCCCGAGTCCACACCTCTAAGACCGTGTGCCTGCACGCCGCTCCCCCAGTCGGAAAACATCCTTCGCGCTTCCCTCTAAGCCCTCTCTGGCGGCATTGTTACACAACCTTGACGATGCGGTCGCGGTTACCTTCTTCCCGCTCGCTCGCCAATCGGGCTGCGTACCGTGGTCGGCCACGTCGCCGCCCCTGACCCTCGCCCACGACCGAGCACTCGTGCTCTACGACCATGGTCGCTCACCACGCCGTCCCGAGCAGCACCTGCATCAGGAATGCCTGCGCGGCGAGCGCGGCGAGCACCGGGACGAGCCAGCGCCGCGGCAGCACCGCCGCCGCCGCCACGCACGCCAACGGCACGAGGAACAGCCAGATGCGCTCGGTCTCGGCCTTGGTGAAGCCGCCGACCGAGCTGAGCACCACCACGGCGCCGAGGGCGAGCGCCACGGCTTCGCGGGCGGCCATCGCGCGCAGCCAGAAGAGGACGATCGGCGGCCCGAGCGCGAGCATCCAGGCCACCGGCGAGCCGGTGAGGAAGTACCAGTAGGGGCGAATCCGCGCGATGCTGACCCGGTAGACGTCCTCGGTCGCGGCAAGCGCGCCGACGACGTCGAAGCCCAAGAACGCGAACATGGCCAGGTAGAAGACGACGAGTCCCGCGGCGGCGGCAGCGGCCAGCTTCAGCGCCGCGAGCCACCCTTCCCGCAGCCAGACGACGAGCGCTCCGAAGGCGGCCACGGCAAGGTTCGCATAGGAGAAGAAGGTCGCGACGGCGAGCGCGGCCGGGCCACCGAGGTGGCGGGCGAGACGCCGGCGGCAGACGAGCGCGAGCGCGGCCAGCGTGCCCAGAGTGGCGTAGAGGGCGTCGGCGGCGGTCGCGCCATAGACGAGCGCGTTGGGGGCGAAGACGAAGAGCAGGGTCGCGGCCCGGGCGCTCCCCTCGTCGGCGAGCAGCTCGCGGGCGAGCAGGTAGACGAGCGGAGTGCAGAGCACAGCGACGGCGATGATGAGCGCCGCGAAGGCGGGCGCGGTCTCGATCCCCAGCAGCCCCACGACGCTCAGCAGGCCGGGCGGGTGGCCCACGACGTGGACCGGCAGCGCGGTGGCGGTCTCGGCGAAGCGGTCGAGGAAGAGCGGCACGCCGAAGTCGAGCGCGGGCAGGGCCGAGAGGTACTCGACCGTGCCCTCCCCGAAGCGCGGATCGAAGAAGATCCACCAGTCCGAGGGGCCGTTGCGCGCGGCGTTGAGCCCCAGGCGCAGGACGAGGGCGAGGCCGAGGGCGGCGAGCACGAACATCCCGGGTGCGACGGAGGGCAGGCTGACCCGCCGCGCGACGGGCACGCCGAGGGCGAGCAGCGCCGCCGCCGGCAGGGCGAAGAGGCTCAGCTCGGGGCGGAGGCGAAACAGCGTCGGGGGAAGGGGCGCGCCGATGTCGCGGCCACCGAGCACGAGCACCGCCCCGACGACGATCGTGGCCACGGCGACCAGGCCGACGCCGGCGACGAGCGCCTCTGCGGTCGACCTGGGGCGAAGGCGGCGGGTGAGCGCTCGGGGGGCGGAGGCGGCCATGGCGGGGCGACGATAGAGGCGGCCCCCCGTAGATCGGTGGGTGCCCGACGCGTGACTTCGCGCTCCGCCCCGGGCTCGGATCACGGCGGCGGTCGGTGTCCGACCGCCGTGCGTCAGGGGTCAGGCGTCAGTGATTGTGCGCGTGATCCTCGTCGAGCCCGCGCTCGTGCACGTGCGAGTGGACGTGGGTCACATCGCTGTGGCTGTGCTCGTGCTCGTGCTCGACGTGCTCGTGGTCGTGCTCGGTGTGGCTGTGCTCGTGGGTCAGGTCGCCGTGGCTGTGCTCGTGGCTGTGGGCATAATCGTGATTGTGCTGGTCGGGATGCTCGTGATCGCTCATGTCACGTCCTCGTTTTCGGCGCTGGTCGAATCGAGTGCTGCGGCCCCGCCCGGCTGGACGTTCAAGCTCCATCTCTCCTCGATCCGCCCGAACCGCCAAGCCGCGAGGGCGACGATCCAGGTTACGACGAAGAGACCTACTACGAAGTACCCGACGAGGCTCAGGTCGATGCCGAGGACGAGATCCCAGAAGCCGCCGCTCAGGCTGAGCTCCTCGCCGAGGATGGACAGGAGCTGGAACGTCCCGATGACGAGCGCGACCACCACCGAGAGACCGGTGATCGTGATGTTGTAGTAGATCCGGCGCACCGGCTTGGCGAACGCCCAGCCGTAGGCGAAGTTCATGAACGCCCCATCGATGGTGTCGAGGAGCGACATCCCGGCGGCGAACAGGATCGGCAGGCAGAGGATCACGTAGAAGGGGAGCCCGCTGAAGGCGGCTCCGGCCGCGAGGAACAGCAGTGCGATCTCGGTGGCGGTGTCGAACCCGAGCCCGAAGAGGAGCCCGAGCGGATACATCTGCCACGGCTTCTTGATCGAGCGCGTGAGCCGTCCGTAGAGGCGCATCATCGGGCCGCGGGCGCCGAGCTGCTCATCGAGCTCACGCTCGTCGTAGTCGCCGCGCCGCATGCGCAAGAACACCCGCACGAGGCTGACGAGGACGAGCAGGTTGATGACTCCGATCACATAGAGGAAGGTCCCCGAGACCGAGGTGCCGATCAGTCCGGTGATCTCGTGGAGCGTCGACGCGTCGTCGGCGACGGGCCCCGCGAGTGCCTTGACCCCGATCGAGAACAACAAGGCCAGCGCGAAGACGATCGTCGAGTGCCCGAGCGAGAAGAAGAACCCCACGCTCAGTGGCCGCTGCCCGTCGCTCATGAGCTTGCGCGTCGTGTTGTCGATCGCGGCGATGTGGTCGGCATCGAAGGCGTGCCGTAGACCCAGCGTGTAGGCGGTGAGGCCGAGTCCGACGCCGAACACCCCCCCGGCGCCGAGACTGAAGCCTTGCGGAACGACGAGGCCGAACAGCATCGCGAAGCCGATGACGTGGAGGGCGAGGATGACCCCCGTGAGGACGCCGGCCCGCCGCCACTCCTCGAGCGTGAGCATGCCCCGAAAGCGCGCCCAGTGTGACGGTCTCGCCACGAACCTACCTTGAAACGACATCTCGATCGGTGTCGACTGCCTTGGCTGCCGTCGGCCGAGGAGCGCAGTCGGAACACAGCCCCGCAATCGGAAAGTGGGTGAAGCGGGCCTCGTAGCCTGTGGCCCGGCGGATGGCGCTCCGCGCCTCGGCGAGCACTGACGACTCGACCGCGCGCCACGCCCCACAGCGCTCGCAGTGCAGGAACTCGCGGCGGGCACGGTCGGCGAGCGTCCACCGCCCGGGCCCGTGCCCCAGGTGGACATGACGCACGAGCCCGAGCTCCTCGAGGGTCTCGAGGTTGGCGTAGACCGAGGCGTCGTCGACCGGGGCACGGGCCCCGCCGAGCCCGGAGGCGATCTCCTCGGCCGAGACCGGACCAGGGGCGGCGAAGAGGGTCTCGATGAGGTTGCGGCGCGCGGCGGTGACGCGCCGGCCGCGAGCCCGGACCGCGCGGACGACGGTCTCGACGTCGGGACTGGCGAGGGTCGGGCTCGGGCGGGTCGCGGTCACTTGGTCAGAGCAGGTCTGAGTAAGGCTCGCGGCACATTAACGCTTATGAACGTGCCGTGCCACCCCGGCCGTCCAAGGCGCATCGATTGCTACGTTCGCCCTGTGCAGGGTCTCCTCCGTCGCGCCGCGGTCGCCCTGACGCTCCTCCCTGCCCTCGCCGCGTGTGGCTCGAACGCCGGTGACTCACCCGGTGGCGGGGGCGGCGGAGCCGGGGGTGCTCAGAGCGCGACCTGCGGCCAGCGCGAGGTCATCCCGGAGCGCCTCCCCCCCTTCCCCGAGCCCGCGCAGTCACCCGCGCTGCGCGAGCGGCCCGCGGGCCGCGTCGTCGGCCTTCCCGGCCGCCCCGAGGGCCTCGCCTTCGACGAGCGAACGGGGCAGGTAGCTGTCGGGATCAACGAGCCTCGCGGCCTGATCGCCTTTTTGGACGGCCGCAGCGGCGAGACCGGACGCCAGGTCGCGCTCCCGGGCGGGCCCCGACACCTGCGCTTCGCGGACGGCGCCGGGCCCTTGCTAGTGCCCGCCGAGGACGCGAGCGCGCTGATCCAGGTCCCGAGCGGCGGCGACGGCGGAAGGCTCGAGTCGACGCCCGTGGGACGCCAGCCCCACGACGCGGTCGCCGGCGCCGGCGGCCGCGTCTTCGTGATCAACGAGCTCGACAGCTCGATGAGCGTCGTGGAGAACGACCGCGTCATCTGCACCCTCCCCACTCCGGCCAACCCGGGCGGCGTCGCGGCGGCCGAGGACGGCGACCGCGTCGCGGCGGTGGGCGTGCGCGCGAACCAGCTCCGCCTCTACGACGCGCGCAGCCTGCGCGGCATGGGCGAGGTGGGGGTCGGCATCGGCCCGACGCACGTCGTCTCGGACGGGGATCGACACATGTTCGTGGCCGACACCCGCGGCGACGCCATCATCTTCCTGCGCACGCGGCCTCGGTTCGAGGTCCGCTCGCGCCAGGCCCTTCCCAACAGCTCCCCCTACGGCCTCGCCTACGACCGTGAGCGCGACGAGCTGTGGGTGACCTCGACCGAGCGCAACCGAGTCGTCCTGTTCCGCGGGCGCGAGCGGGTGCGCAGCTTCCCCACCGTGCGCCAGCCGAACTCCGTCGAGGTCGATGAGCGGACGGGGAGCGTGTTCGTGGCGGGGCGCTACCAGGAGCTGCAGCTCATCGATCCCCCGCAGGACGGCTCGTCGGAGGGCGGCGGGCAGGGCTGAGTCGCGGGGCGGCGACCTCCCAGACTCCCGCCTGATCGCCGCCCGCAACCCGCCCTGGCCGCTCGACCTCGGCGATCACGCCAAACGCCCCCTCCCGCTCCGCGAACAGCCACCGCAAGAGCTGCGGCCACCGCTCACCCGGTCGCCCCGGGTCGCGCGTCGGGACCGCGCAGCGCTCGCACGGCTCACGCACGCGCATCGTCACCTCCCCCACCGCGATCCGCCTGCCGGACCATCCCTCCTCGGCGAACGGCGAGGCGTCGAGCTCGAGGTGCAGGTTCGGGCGAAAACGCCGCAGCTCGAGCGGGCGCCCGAGCGCATCCTCCACGGCACGGCGGGTCGCCTCGAAGGTCACCAGCACGGTCCCGCGGCGGTCATGATCGCCACTCGGCAGGCGCCGCAGCGCGATCGCGCGATCGAGATCCGCGGCGATGGCGCCCGGGAGCTCAGGGTCGTCGAACCCAAAACAGCGCCCGTCGGGCGCGGTCACCACGGGCGGCGGCGGATCGGCGGCCTCGAGCGCGTCGTCGGGATGGTCGGGGTAGGTCGCCGCCCACTCGAGCACACTCGGTACCGCCCGAGCCGACAGACGCCCGCCGCGCTCACGCCCGTCGACGAGCGTGTGCGCCCGGTCGCCGGCCAGTCCGTGCCCCGCCACCTGCGCGGCGGCGATCTCCTCCCCCGCCATCGACTTGACCGGCCAGCGAAAGAGGCGTGCGACCTCTCCTCGAGCAAGCTCGGTCACGCTTCCCCGGGTCAGAGATCGACCGCGCGGCCCGCGTGGAAGTCATTCGATCCGGCGATCTCGGCGATCAGCTCCTCTGGCACCGGTGCGTCGGTCGTGACCGCCATGACCGCGTCCGCCGCTTCCTCCTCGGCCCCCACCGCCGCCGACACGATGTTCACGCCGCGCTCGCCGAAGATCGTCCCCAGCCGCCCGATCATGCCCGGCTGGTCGCGGTAGCGAAAGAACGCGAAGTGCGGCGAGATCGGCAGGTTGAAGCGCTGGCCGTAGACCGAGACCAGGTGCGGCTCGTGCCGCGGCCCGAAGCCCGTGCCCGCCACCTCCACCTCCCCGCCCGCCGACGCCACCGTCACCCGCACGAGCTCGTTGAAGTCCGACGACGGCTCGCGGTGCTCGGCCACCGCGATCCCGCGCTCCTCGGCGAGCGAGTGGGCATTGACGAGGTTGACCTCCTCCTCCGTGTGGCCGGCGAGCACGCCGTTGAGCACCGCGATGGTGAGCAGCCGCGTGTCGTGCTCTGAGAGCCGCCCCTCGTAGACGACCTCGATCCGGTCGATCGACGTGCCCTCGGAGAGTGACACGGCGATCCGCCCGAGCTGCGACGACAGGGGCAGGAACGGCTCGAGCGCCTCCATGTCCTCGGGGCGCAGGGCCGGGATGTTGACCGCGTTGGTGACGATCCCGCCGGTCAGCGCGGCCACGATCTGCTCGGCGGTCTGCACCCCGGCGCGGTCCTGGGCTTCGACCGTCGAGGCGCCGAGGTGGGGCGTCACGACGACGTTATCCATCCCGAAAAGCGGGTGCTCGGTGATCGGCTCCTGCGGGAAGACGTCGAGCGCGGCGCCCGCGACCTTGCCCGCCCGAAGCGCGTCCTCGAGCGCCTGGTGGTCGATCAGCTCGCCGCGGGCGCAGTTGACGATCCGCACCCCGTCTCTCATGGCCGCGAAGGCCTCGGCGTCGAGCCATCCCCGCGTGTCCTGTGTCGTCGGGAGGTGGAGCGTGATGACGTCGGCGCGCGCGTAGACGTCGCTCGACCCCTCGGCGCGCTCGACCCCGAGGTCGCGATAGCGCTCGGCGGCGACGTACGGGTCGTAGGCGACCACCTCCATGCCGAACCCGCGCGCGCGCTCGGCCACGAGCTGGCCGATGCGGCCGAAGCCGAGGATCCCGAGCGTCTTTCGGTAGACCTCGACGCCGCCGAAGCGCGAGCGCTCCCACTTGCCGCCGACCAGCGAGGCGTAGGCCTGGGGCACGTTGCGACACAGCGCGAGCATCAGCGCCATGGCGTGCTCGGCCGCCGCCAGCGTGTTCGACTCAGGCGCGTTGGCGACGACGATGCCGCGCCTGGTGGCCGCGGCCACGTCGATGTTGTCGACCCCGGTGCCGGCGCGGCCGATCACCCGCATGCGGTCGGCGCGGTCGATCAGGTCGCCGGTGACCAGGGTGGCGGAGCGCACGAGCAGGGCGTCGAAGTCGCCGATCCGCTCGACGAGCTCGCCGTCCTGCCAGTCGAGCCCGAGCTCGACGTCGAAGCGCTCGCGCAGGAGGTCGACGCCCGAATCGGCGATCTTCTCCCTGACGAGGACGCGCGGGCGGTCGTTCACGGCATGGTAGGTAGGGTGGCCGCGGCTTCGCGAGGGCGCGGTTCAGGCGCCCGCGGCGGGCGCCATCGCGGGCTCGCCGGCCTCGACGAACACCCGCTGGGCCGCGGCGACTCCAGCGCCGAGCTCGACCTCGGCGCCCAGTTCACGCAAGGTCATCTCGAGCGCCGAGAGCGCCGTCAGGATGTCGAACGCGCCGAAGTAGCCACAGTGGGCGATGCGGGCGATCCGGCCCTTGAGCTTGTTCTGACCGCCGGCGATGGTGATGCCGTAGTGCTCGCGCATGCGCTTGGGCACCGCGGCGCCGTCGATTCCGTCCGGAAGGTCGATGGCGGTGACCACGTTGGCGTCCTCGTCCTCGGGCCCGAAGAGGTCGAGCTCGAGGCCGCGGACCGCGGCGCGGCTGGCGCGACCGAGCAGGCGATGGCGCTCGAAGACCCGCTCGAGGCCCTCCTCCTCGATCAGCCCGAGCGCCACGTCGAGCGCCCGGAACAGGGTCACGGCCGGCGTGAAGGGAGTGTCGGGCGGATCTTTGCGCTGACCCTTCACCGTCTTCTCCCAGTCGAAGTAGAAGCGCCGCCCGGGCGTCTCGGCGGCGTAGCGGAGCGCGCGCTCCGAGGCGCTCGCGAAACCGAGCCCCGGCGGGCACATGAGCGCCTTTTGCGAGCCGGAGACGACCACGTCGACACCCCAATCGTCCTGGGGAATGGGGACGGCGCCGAGCCCGGAGACCGCGTCCACGGCGAGCATGACATCGTGCGAGCCGGCGACCTCGGCCAGGGCCGCGATGTCGTTGACGACGCCGGTCGACGTCTCGGACAGCGTCGTGAAGCACACGTCGACCGAAGGGTTCTCGCCCAGCAGGCGGTCGAGGTCCTCGGGCTCGACCTTGCTCCCCCAGCCCGCGTCGTGATGAACGAGCTCGGCGCCGAAGCCCTCGCACAGCTCGACCCAGCGCTCGCCGAACTTGCCGCACGAGGCGACGAGCGCGGGCTGTGAGGGTCGCACCAGGTTGGCCACCGCCGACTCCATGGCCCCCGAGCCCGAGCAGGCGAAGCAGAGCACGTCGTTCTCGGTCCCAAAGACGCGCTTGAGGCCCTCGAGGCAGCGCGCGTAGATCTCGATGAACGCCGGCGCGCGGTGATAGATGATCGGCTCGGCCATGACCTGGGAGACCGCAGGCGGCAGCGGCGTCGGGCCGGCGGTCATGAGCTGGGACTTGACGTAGGCGTCGGCCATAGGGGGCGGCGGACGATAGCGAAGGGGTCAGAGCGGGCGGGCGAAGTCACGCCGCGCCCTCGAGGCCGAGCAGCTGGACCTTGGCCTGCGAGCCGCCGCGGTAGTCGCCCAGTCCTCCGCCCGACCGCAGCACCCGGTGGCAGGGCACGACGATCGGCAGCGGGTTGGTGGCGAGGGCGGTGCCCGCCGCGCGGAACGCGCCCGGGCTGCCGGCATCGGTCGCCACCTCGCGGTAGGAGGCGGTCCGGCCGTAGGGGATCAGCGCCGTGGCCCGCAGGACCTCGCGGCGAAACCCGCGGGTCAGCTGCCAGTCGAGCGGCACGTCGAAGCTCCGCCGAGCCCCCTCGAAGTACTCGTCGAGCTGGCGCCGGGCGCGCGTGACCGAGTCGCGGGAGCCGGCCAGCACCCGCGGGGAGACCCGCTCCGCGAGCTCGCAGAGGACGGCATCCTCATCCTCGGCGGGGAGTCCGACGCGGACGAGCCCAGCGTCGGTCGCGCCGAGAAGGATCGACCCGAGCGGCGAGTCGTGGCGCTCGAAGGAGACGTCCACGAGCCCTTCGGCGCCGGCCCGCTCGGAGAGCTGCCGGCGAACGCGCTCCCAGGCGCCGGCGTCTGGTCCCTCGAGGTTGCGAAGCGACCGCTCGAGCGGTCCCAGGTCGCTGTCGCGCGGGTTACTCATAGGGTTACTTCCTTTCTCAGTCGTTTCAAGCCCTCGAAGACGCTGCGCCGGGCCGCCTCCTGACTGGTCTCCATCACGTCGGCGATCTCCGAGTGCGAGAGGTCGGCGAGATAGCGCAGCGTCACCGCCTGGCGCTGTTTCTCGGGCAGGTCGCGCACCTTCGACCACAGCGCGTCGTCTCGGTAGGCCGGCTCCCCTGTGGCTCCCAGCGGAGCCAGGTCCTCGACCGGGTGCGGCGCCCGAGCGTGGCTGCGATGGAGGTCGACCGCCTTGTTGGCGGCGATCGAGAACAGCCACGAGCGGATCGCCCCGACGTCCCGGACGCGGCGATAACTGCGCAAGGCCGCCAGAAGCGTCTCCTGCAGGCAGTCCTCGGCGCGCTCGGTGCCCACCTGGGCCGCGCAGTAGCGCAGCAGCGCGGGGCCGTGAAGCTCGACCACGCGCTCGAACGGCGGCACGCAATCACTCGCGGGGTCAGCAGCTTCGATACTCACTTACCCGTTCAGACGCACTGCGCCGCCGGCTCGTGAGATGCCGCAGTGGGGAGGTCCTCCCCGACCCGGTCAGAACTCCGTGTCGATCCAGTCCATCATCGAGCGCAGCTCCCGCCCCTCGCGCTCGACCTGGTGGTTCTTTCCCACCTCGCGCAGGCGCTGGAAGTTCTCCTGGCCTGCCTGGTTCTCGGCTACCCACTCGCGCGCAAAGTCACCGGACTGGATGTCGGCGAGGATGTCGCGCATGGCCTGGCGGGTGGGCTCGGAGATCACCCGATCGCCGCGCGTGACGTCCCCGTACTCGGCGGTGTTCGAAACCGAGTAGCGCATCCCCGTGATGCCCTTCTCGTATATGAGGTCGACGATCAACTTGAGCTCGTGCAGGCACTCGAAGTAGGCGAGGCGGGGGTCATACCCTGCCTCGACCAATGTCTCGTAGCCGGCCCGCACGAGCTCGGTTACCCCGCCGCAGAGGACGGCCTGCTCACCGAACAGGTCGGTCTCGGTCTCCTCGCGGAAGCTCGTCTCGATGACCCCCGCGCGCGTGCACCCGATCCCGCGCGCGTAGGCGAGCACGAGCTCGCGCGCGTGGCCGGTGGCGTCCTGGTGGACGGCGGCCAGTCCCGGGACGCCGTTGCCCTCGACGAACTGCCGGCGCACCAGGTGGC
The DNA here is from genome assembly GCA_013812065.1 of Thermoleophilaceae bacterium. GTDB lineage: Bacteria > Actinomycetota > Thermoleophilia > Solirubrobacterales > Thermoleophilaceae > JACCUC01. Next base: position 11,582 of record JACCUC010000106.1, read on the forward strand.
CCGGGCCCTTCGGGGCGACAAGGCCGATGTCGACCTCGGGGCCCGGGTCGACCAGGTCGTAGTGGATCGAGAAGCCGTGCGCGAACATGAGCAGGTTGCCGGGCGCGATCCCGTCGCGGATCTCGGCGCCCCAGACCTCGGCCTGCTTCTCGTCCGGGAGGAGGACCATGACCACATCGCCGAGGCTCGCGGCCTCGGCGACGGATTCGACGGCGAGGCCCTCGCTGCGGGCGCACTCGACCGAGGTCGAGCCCTCGCGCAGGCCGACGACCACGTCGACGCCCGAGTCCTTGAGGTTCAGGGCATGGGCGTGGCCCTGGGAGCCGTAGCCGAGGATGGCGACGGTCTTGCCGTCGAGGAGGGAGAGGTCGGCGTCGTGGTCGTAGATCATTGACCGGGACTGTATCCCGCGGCGCCCGCCGTGGCGTGGCGGAGCGCGACGATCAGGTCGCCGCGCTCGCGCCTGTCCAACGCCGCCGGCCTATACGCCGATGCCCGCCGGGACCTTCTCGGGGTCCCGCTCCGCGTCGCGCTCTGAGGGCTCGCGGTCGGCGATCGGCTGTATCCGCTCGGCTTCGTGCTCACGGTCGAAGTCCTCCCAGGTCGGATCCTTCCGGCCCTCTCCGATCTCTTCGTCCCGCCAGAACGATCTACGGCTGAAGCACATGCTCAGCGCCACCTCCCGGTGGTCTCGATGGTGCCTATTTGTGCCCAGCGGGTGGCTTGTGTCAAACGTCCTATGCGAGGTTCGAGCGCAGGAACTCGACGGTCAGGTCCCAGGAGCGCTCGGCCGCCTGCGGGTCGTAGGTGCCGAGGCGATCGGTGTCGTTGAAGAAGGCATGGCCGGCGCCCTCGTAGAACTCGAACTCGACCTTGACCCCCGCGGACTCCATCTCCTGCTCGAGGGCCCTGGCATCGTCGACGGGGACGAACTCGTCGGCCGTGCCGAAGTGGCCGAGCACGGGTGCCACGATGCGCGAGAAGTCGGGCTTGCCGTGCGGCATCACGTAGTAGTAGTTGACGACCGCGTCGACGCGCTGGTTGGCGGTGTCCGCCCACACCGCCAGCCCGCCGCCGAGACAGAAGCCGAGCGAGCCGACGCCTGTTCCCTCGAAGCCCTCGTGAGCGGCCAGATAGTCGACGGCGGCGCGCATGTCGAGCTCGGCCTGGTCCATCGACATGGCCATCATCTTCTGCTCGGCCTCGTCCGGCTGATCGGTGGTCTCGCCGCGGAAGAGATCGGGATAGGTGATGTCGGGCAAGCGCTCCTCCTGCGGTCGTGGACGCCGCGGGAAGCTACCCGACTCACTCGCTCTCGGGATCGTCCGCCGCCGCAAGGCGCGCGCGGGCGACCTTGCCCGAGTCGGTGTGCGGAAGTGCGGACAGCCGGTGAATCCTCTTCGGGATCTTGAACGGCGCGAGGAGCCGGCGGCAGTGGCCGTCGAGCTCGGCGTCGCTCGGAGGCTCAGCCCCGGCTTCGAGGGCGACGTACGCGGTCACCGCCTGCCCCCACTCGGGGTCGGGTCGTCCGATTACCGCGACTTCGGCGACCGCCGGATGGGCCGTCAGCGCGTCTTCCACCTCGGCGGCGGCGACGTTCTCGCCCCCGGTGACGATGACATCGTCGAGGCGGCCCTCGACCCAGAGGTAGCCGTCCGCGTCCAGGGCGCCCCGGTCGCCGGTGTGGAGCCAACCGTCGGCCGCGAGGGCGGAGCGGGAGACCATCGGGCCGCGGACGAGGATCTCGCCGTCGTCGGGAGCGATGCGCAGCTCGACCCCCTGGAGTGCGCGCCCGGCCGAGCCGCGCCGCCGGGCTTCCAGGGCCTCGCCCGCGGGCAGGGTGACGATCTGCGAGGCGGTCTCGGTCATCCCGTAGGTCTGAAGGAGCGGCAGGCCGCGCTCGGCGGCCCAGCCGAGGAGCTCGCGCGGCACCGGGCCACCACCCAGCAGCGCCGCGCGGAGCGCGGGCGCGGTCTCCAAGCCGGCGGTGACGAGACGGCGGAGCTGGGTGGCCACGAGCGAGACGAGCGTGGCCTCACCGGACTCGAGACTGACCGTGACCGCCTCGGCGTCGAAGCGCTCGTGGACGACCGCCGCCGTGCCGTTGATCGCCGAGCGCAGGAGGATCGCGAGCCCGCCGACGTGGTGCACGGGGATCGCACACAGCCAGCGGTCGTCGGGCTCGATCCCGAGGTTGGCGGCCGAGGCGCGGGCGGACGCGAGGTGGTTGGCGTAGGTGAGCGTGACCGGCTTCGGCGTGGCGGTGGTGCCCGAGGTGAAGAGGACCGTGTGCGGGGCTTCGGGGCGCAGCGCCGCCGCGGGGTCGCGGACATCGGCCTCGGACCCCGCGAGCGGCTCGTCGACCACGATACGGGGAGCGGATACCGCCAGCGCCGCTTCGCGCTCGCCCGCGGTGAGGCGCGGGGGGAGCGGAACGAGCGCGGCGCCGAGCCGCGGGGTCGCGTGGAGGAGGGCGGCGAAGTCCGCGCCGGGAGGCAGGGTGGTGGCCACCCGGTCGCCGGCGACGACTCCGCCGGCGGCGAGCCGCCGCGCGCTCCGATCGGCGGCGGCGTCGAGCTCGGCGTAGGTCAGCTCCCGCTTCCCGGCGCGCACGGCGAGAGCGCCCGGGCGCTCGTGGGCGTGGCGTCTCACCGGGTCGTCCAAGGGCATCTATGGTACGGGCGGCCATGGTCCAGGCCGAGCGACAGATCCGCGCCGCGGCCGACTGGCGCGCTCCCGCCGAGGCGCCCGACTACGGCGACATCCGCTACGAGTTGACGGATGGGATCGCGAAGATCACCATCGACCGGCCCGAGGTTCGCAACGCTTTTCGGCCCCAGACCCTGGTAGAGGTTTCAGACGCGCTCGAGCGCGCGCGCGAGGACACCTCGGTCGGGGTCATCGTCCTCACCGGCGAGGGGCCGCTCGCCTTCTGCTCGGGCGGCGACCAGCGCGTGCGCGGCGACTCGGGGTACCTGCTCGATCCGGAGGCCGGCCGGGCCGGGGTGGGGCGCTTCCACGTGACCGACCTCCAGGTGCAGATGCGGCGCCTGCCCAAGCCGGTGGTGGCCATGGTCGCCGGCTATGCGGTCGGCGGCGGGCACGTGCTCCACATCGTCTGCGACCTGACCATCGCCGCCGACAACGCTCGCTTCGGCCAGACAGGGCCGCGAGTGGGAAGCTTCGACGGCGGCTTCGGGGCGAGCGTGCTTTCGACGCTCGTCGGCCCCAAGAAGGCCAAGGAGATCTGGTTCCTGTGTCGCCAGTACGGCGCGGACGAGGCGCTCGAGATGGGGCTCGTCAACACCGTCGTCCCGCTCGAGGAGCTCGAGCAGGAGACCGTGCGCTGGTGTCGCGAGATGCTGTCACTCTCCCCCTTCGCCCTGCGGCTGCTCAAGGCGAGCTTCCACGCCGCCGAGGACGGCGTCTCGGGCCTCCAGCAGCTCGCCCACGACGCGAATCTCCTCTTCTACGGAAGCGAGGAGGCGAAGGAGGGCCGCGACGCCTACGTGGAGGGCCGCCCGCCCGACTTCGGCCGCTTCCCGCGCCGGCCATGACGGGCACGCTCGAGTCGTCTCGAGCGCCCGCCGTCGCCGGGACGCTCAGGCTGTGGCTCGTAGCCGCCCGACCGCGAACGTTGCCGGCGGCGATCGCGCCGGTGCTCGTGGGTACGGCGCTGGCCGCCTCGGACGAAATTTTTCGCCCACTCGTGTTCGTCGCGGCGATCGTGGGGAGCGTGTTCATCCAGATCGGCACGAACCTCTCGAACGACTACTCGGACGCGCGCCGCGGCGCCGACACCGAGGACCGCCTCGGACCGCTGCGGGTCACGGGAGGGGGGCTCATGCCGCCCCGGCGCGTGCTCGTGGGCACCTACGTGGCCTTCGGGGTCGCGGTCGCGGCGGGGGCGTACCTGATCGCGGTCGCGGGCTGGGAGCTGCTGCTCGTCGGGGCGGTCTCGATCCTGGCCGGCGTGCTGTACACCGGCGGTCCCCGGCCCTACGGCTACGAAGGCCTCGGCGAGCTGTTCGTATTCCTGTTCTTCGGGGTCGTCGCGGTGGTCGGCTCGTACTTCGCCCAGACCGAGCGGCTCGCGTGGGAGGCCTTCGCCCTGTCGATCCCCATGGGACTGCTCGCCGCGGCCATCCTCGTGGTCAACAACGTGCGCGACATCGACACCGACCGCCGAGCGGGCAAGCGCACGCTGGCCGTGAAGCTCGGTCGCGACGGTGCGCGGCGGCTGTTCGTGGGAATGCTCGTCGTCGCCTTCCTCGCGCCGCCGGCGACCTGGATCGCCGGCGGGCTCTCGGCCTGGATCCTGCTCACGCTGCTCGTGTCGCCGCTCGCCGTGCCACTCGCCCGGACCGTGCTCACGCGCGTCGACGGCCCTTCGCTGAACGCCGCGCTCGGCCGGTCCGGCGCTCTGCTCGCCCTGTTCTCGCTGTTGCTCGCCGCCGGGGTGCTCGCCTCGTGAAGCGGTCGCTGCTGCGCCTCTCGATTCCGTTGCGCCAGCCGTTCGCCACCGCGACCGGGGTGGTCGCCGCGCGGGACCTCCTGCTGCTGCGGATCGAGGATCAGGACGGCGTCGCCGGCTACGGCGAGGCGGCGCCGTTCGAGCCCTACGACGGCGTCCCGCTCGACCGGGTCGCCTACGCCCTCGCGAATGGGAAGGCCAACGGAAGCGCCCCGCCTCAGGCCCATGCCGCCGAGGAGATGGCCCGGCTCGACCTCGCCGCCCGCCGCGCCGACCGGCCGCTCGGGGAGCCGGGCGCCGAGGTGATCGCGGTCAACCGAACGCTGCCCGCCGGACCGCCCGAGGAGGTGGCCGCCGCGGCGCTGCGGGGAGCGCGGGCGGGCTACTCGTGCTTCAAGCTCAAGGTCGGCCTGCCCGACGACGCGGAGCGCGTGGCGGCGGTCCGACGGGCGATCGGCCCCTGGCCGGCGCTGCGCGTCGACGCCAACGGGGCCTGGTCGGTCGAGGAGGCGGTCGCCATCCTGCCCGCCCTCGCCGCGCACGACATCGAGCTCGTCGAGCAGCCGTGCCGAACGCTGAGCGAGCTCGCGCACGTGCGGCAAACGCTCGGCATCCCCGTGGCCGCCGACGAGTCGGTCGCCTCGGTGGCCGACGTGGAGGCCGCGGCGCGGGCCGGGGCCTGCGACGCCGTCAACGTCAAGCTCGCGGCCGCGGGCGGGTTCACCGCGGCCCGGGAGACCGTGCGGGCCGCGGCGGCGCACGGTCTCGAGCCCTACCTCTCGAGCACTCTCGACGGGCCGTGGGGGATCGCCGCGGCGTTGCAGGTCGCCGCCTCCGAGGACGTATCGCTGGCCTGCGGGCTCGCCACCCTCGAGCTCTTCGACGCCGAGCTCGCCGACGCGCTGCCGCGACCGGCGGTGGGACTGCTCGCGGTGCCCGAGGGCCCGGGCCTAGGCGTCGCCGTCGACGATGCGGCGCTCGCCGAGGTGCTCGTCGAGGAACTCGAGTAGGGCGCCGGCGAAGGCGTCGGGCTGCTCTAGGTGGGCGGCGTGGCCAGCGCCGGGGATCGTACGCGCGCGGCCGTGCGGGGCGAGGGCGGCCATGCGCTCGGCGGCTTCGGCGTAGCGGGTGTCGCGATCGCCGGCGAGGGCAAGCAGGGGTGTCCGGAGCTCGGTCACGCGGTCCCAGACGGGCATGAGCGCACCCTGTCCGGCGCTGCGGAGCAGCTCGGCGAGCCGCGCCGGGTCGTGGGCGAGGCGGTCGCCACGCTGCGCGGCGACGAGTGCCGAGGACTGCCCGGCGAGCGCCGGGACCCGCTCCCAGTGGTCGACGATGTCCTCGATCGCGCTCGACGCGATCCAGTCGGCGAGTCGCTCGTCGGCTCTGCGTCGCTCGCCACGCTCGAGCGGATTCTCGATCCCCGCGCTCGTGCCGACGACGACGAGCGCCCCGAAGCGGCCACGGTCCGCCGCCGCGCGCAGCGCCGCGTGGAGGACGAGCCGACCCCCCAGCGAGTAGCCGACGAGCGCGGCGCCGGACGAAGCAGCGGCCTCGATCTCCGCGAGGCGACCGTCGAAATCGTGCGCGCGATGGTCGAGCGCCCGAGCGCGGTAGCGTCGACCGATGCGTGCCGCCACCGGCGCCCAGGACGAGGACCCCTGCATGAAGCCGGGCACGAGCACCACTTCCACGCTCACCCGCCGATGATTCCCGCTGCGCCTTGAAGCCGACCAATCGAACCTACGCCCCGATCGAGGCCTTCGTCGACGAGCTCGCGCGTTGCGGGGTCGAGCACGCGGTCGCCTGCCCGGGCTCGCGCAACGCCCCGCTCCTGCTGACCCTTGGGGGCGAGCCGCGAATCCAGACGCGGTCGGTCCTCGACGAGCGCTCCGCCGCCTTCGTGGCGCTCGGCATGGCCAAGGCGAGCGGGCGGCCGGTGGCGCTCACCTGCACCTCGGGTACCGCCGCGGCCAACTTCCTCCCCGCCGTCGTCGAGGCGCACGAGGCGCGCGTGCCGCTGATCGTCCTCACCGCCGACCGCCCCCCGGAGCTGCGCGAGGTCGGGGCCGGCCAGTCGATCGACCAGGTCAAGCTCTACGGCGCGGCGGTGAAGTGGTTCGTCGAGGTCGGCAACCTCGAGCCGGGGCGCGAGAGCGCCGTGCACCACCGGGCGCTCGCCTGCCGCGCGTGGGCGACAGCGGGTGGAGGCAGGCCCGGGCCCGTGCATCTGAACTTCCCGTTGCGCGAGCCGCTCGCCCCCGTGCCGGAGGAGATGGACCCGGAGCCCTGGCAGGGACGCCCGGACGGGCGCCCGTGGGTCAGCGTGCTCGAAACCGGCGTCGGGCACCCCGAGGAGATCGGCGACCTGGCGTCAGAGATCCGCGAGGCCCCGCGCGGCGCGATCGTCTGCGGTCCTTCGACCGACGACGTCGCCACCGGCGCCGCCTGGCTGGCCCGCGTAGCCGGCTGGCCGCTGCTGGCCGAGCCGACCTCGGGCGTGCGCTGCGGGCGCCACGACCGCACGCAGGTGATCGCCCACTACGACGCTCTCCTGCGCGCGCCGCGGTGGGCCGGCGCCCACCGCCCCGATCTCGTCCTTCGCGTCGGCGACACGCCGACCTCCAAGCCCTTGCGCGCCTGGCTCGCCGAGGCGCGTCAGGTGGTGATCGACCCGCACGCGGCCTGGCACGAGCCCACCCGCACCGCCGAGCGAGTGCTCGTCGCGAGCCCCGATCGGCTCCTGCGCGAGGTCGCCGGCGTACTGCACGGCGAGGCCCGACCCGACCCGGCGTGGCTCCAGTCCTGGCGCGCCGCCGACGCGCTCGTCCCCTCGGCGCTGGCTGAGGTGCCCGACCCGTTCGAGCCGAAGGCCTACGTCGCCCTGGCCGACGCCCTCCCGCCGGACGCCGTGGTCTGGATCAGCTCCTCGATGCCGATCCGCGACGTCGAGAGCTTCTTCCCCTCGGTCGGGACGCCGATCCGATTCCTCTCCAACCGGGGCGCCAACGGGATCGACGGCGTGGTGTCGTCGGCGCTCGGAGCCGCGGCGGCGAGCGGCCGCGGCCACGCCTACCTCCTGACCGGGGAGCTGACCCTGATCCACGACGTGGGGGCCCTGCTCGCCGCGCGCCGCCTCGGCCTCGAGCTGACGATCGTGTGCGTGAACAACGGCGGCGGCGGGATCTTCGACTTCCTGCCTGTCGCCCGACACGCCGACGCCGCAGCGTACGAGGAGCTCGTCGCCACCCCGAGCGGGATCGACCTCGCCCGGCTCGCCACGGGGATCGGGCTGCGCCACGCACTCGCCGAGACGACCGACGAGCTGCGCGCCGCTGCCGCCGAGCCCGGTCTGGTCGAGGTCCGTACCGATCGCGCGCTCAACGTCGAGCAGCATCGCGATCTGTTCGCGCGGGTCGCGCGTGAGCTCGACCGGCGAGTGACCTGAGGGCGCCGCCTCAGCTCAGCAGCGGCAGCAGCGCCCCGAGCTTGGCCTCGGTCTCGGCGAGCTCCTCGTCCGGCGCCGAGTCGCGCACGATGCCGTCACCGGCGTAGAGATGGGCCACCGGCCCGCGGAGCAGGGCACACCGCAGGGCGACGCAGAGCTCGCCGTCCTCGGCGAAGTTGGTCCAGCCGACCGGCCCCGCGTACCAGCCGCGATCGAGGCCCTCGAGGGCGGGGATGAGACCCTTCGCGTGCTCCCACGGCTCGCCGCCGACCGCCGGCGTCGGGTGCAGCAGGCCGGCGAGCTCGAGCACCGAGCGCGGCCGGGCGAGCTGGGCCCGGATCGGAGTGGCGAGGTGCTGGACGTTCTGAACGCGCACGATCACCGGCTCCTCGGCGGCGGCGACCCAGACGCTCACCGGCGCCAGGCGTCGCTCGATCCGCCGGGTGACGATGGCCTGCTCCTCGCGGTCCTTGGGGCTGTGCAGGAGCTGCTCGCCGAGGTGGCGGTCGACCGCGGGGTCGGCGCTGCGCCGCGTCGTCCCGGCCAGGGCGACGGTCTGCACGCGCGCTCCCTCACGGCGCACGAGCAATTCCGGGCTCGCCCCGGCGAAGGCCAGCTCGGGCGTTCCGACGAGGAAGCAGTAACAGCTCGGGAAGGCGGCGCGCAGGCTGGCGAAGAGGGCAGCCGGATCGTGATCCTCGCGGGCGTGCACCCGCACCTCGCGCGCGAGCACGACCTTCTCGAGGTCACCGGCGCGGATGCGCTCGACCGCGCGCGCGACCGCCGCCTCGTAATGCTCGGGCGGCGCCGCTGTGGCGATGCGCGGACTCGACACCGGGTCCGGGTCGTAGAGGGGCATCTCGGCGCCGGGGTCGATCGACGCGAGCCGCCGCTCGAGGCGCTCGAGCACGGCCTCCGGGGCCTCGTCACCGTCTACGACCGCAGTTAGCGTGGCGCGGGCCTCGCCGCCCTCGCGGGCGAGCGACAGCTCCGGGAGGACGAACTGCCCAGGTGCGAGCGACGCCCACTCGGGCGCCGAGCCGCCTCCCGGAGCAAAGGCGAAGCCACCGACGAAGACCGGGCCGGACGCAGGCGGCGCGAGCGGGTCCTGCGCGGCATCGTCGCGCTCGGCCGCGGACGAGAGCCGGCGGCACGCTGACGCCGCTTCCCCGAAACGCTCCTCTCCGCGACCCTCGATGGCGATGGCGCATCCAAGCGTCGCCAGCGTGAAGCCGTCGCGCTCGGGCTGCTCCAGGCAGTGGAACCGGTCGCCGGGGCGCCGGGCACGGAGGACCGCGGCCGAGAGGTCGACGGCCGGCTCGAGTCTCACCGAGGCGCTGGCGACGATCGGTCGCCGCTCTCGCCGCGCCCGTCGCACGGCTCGCTCGACCCGCCCCTCGAGCGCCGACCGCACGGACTCGGGCAGCGACAGCGCGGAACCGACGGCGCCGGCGGGCGCCGGCACCGCGGCGCTCGCAGTCACCCGGGCCACTACGTCGTCGACCGGCCGCGCGCCACCGCGATCTCGCCCGTCCTGACCATCTCGATCAAGCCGTACGGCCGCACGAGGTCCTCGAAGGCCTCGATCTTGTCGTCGGTGCCGGTCACCTCGACGGTCAGCGAGCGCTTCGATACGTCGATCACCTTGCCGCGGAAGATCTCGGCGAACTGCACGATCTGTCCGCGCGATTCGCCCTCGGCCGCGAGCTTGAACAGCGCCAGCTCGCGCGCGACCGTCTCGCGCGGCTCGAGATCGCGTATCTTGAGCACGTTGACGAGCTTGTGGAGCTGCTTGGTGACCTGGTCGATCGGGTGAAGCGCTCCGTCGACGGTCAGCGTGATGCGCGAGATCCTCGGATCGTCGGTCGGCCCGACCGCGAGCGTGTCGATGTTGAAGCCGCGGCGCGAGAACAGCCCCGAGATGCGCGCGAGCACGCCCGGCTTGTTCTCGACGAGGATCGACAGGATGTGGCGCCGGCCGGTGTGGCCTCCGCCGGGGATCTGCAGCTCGTCCAGATCGAGGACGGCCGGTGGCGCAGGCTCCTCACCCATCGGCTCGCTGCAAACGTTCGCCTGCTCGATTTTCGCGGCCGAGCATCTCAGCCCACCATGTCCCGCGCCGCCTGCCCCGCGGGGATCATCGGGTAGCAGTTCTCCTCCTTGGTCACCTGCACGTCGACGACCACGGGGCCCTCGGTCGCGAGCGCCTCGCGCATCGTCTCGACGAGCGAGCCCTTCTCGGTGGCGCGCATGCCGGTCGCGCCATAGGCCTCGGCGAGCTTGACCCAGTCGGGCGTCGTGCCCATGTCGACACCCGAGTAGCGACGATCCCAGAAGAGCTCCTGCCACTGGCGAACCATGCCCAGATAGTGGTTGTTCATCAGGAACACCTTCACCGGCACGTTCTCGGTGACGCAGGTGGCGAGCTCCTGGATGTTCATCTGCAGCGAGCCGTCGCCGGCGAGGCAGACCACGGTCTGGTCGGGACAGGCCACCTTAGCTCCGAGGGCCGAGGGCAGGCCGAAGCCCATCGTGCCCAGGCCGCCCGAGTTGATCCAGCGGCGCGGCTTGGGAAAGTCGTAGTACTGCGCGCACCACATCTGGTGCTGGCCGACGTCGGAGGTGACGATCGCCTTGCCATCCGTGGCCTCGTACATCGCTTCGACCATGTACTGCGGCTTGATCTCCGAGTCGACCGAGTCCTCGTAGCCGAGCGGGTGCTTCTCGCGCCAGCCGCGGATCCGCTCCCACCACCCGTCGAGCCGCGAGCCGTCGGTCTCGAGCGCGCGGTACTCGCGAACGAGCTTGGGGAGGATCCGCTTGGCGTCGCCGACGATCGGGATGTGGGCGGGCACGTTCTTCGAGATCTCCGCCGGATCGATGTCGATGTGGATGAACTTCGCCCGCGGGGCGAACTCCGACAGCTTGCCGGTGATTCGATCGTCGAAGCGGGCCCCGACCGCGCAGATCAGGTCGGCCTCGTCCATCGCGTAGTTGGCGGCGCGCGTCCCGTGCATGCCGAGCATGCCGAGCCACTGGTCGTGCGGCGCCGGAAACGCGCCCAGGCCCATCACCGTGCATGTGACCGGGAAGGCGTCGGCGAGGCACAGCTCGCTGAGCTCGTCTGAGGCGTTGGCGTTGATCACGCCTCCGCCCGCGTAGAACACCGGCCGCCGGGCGTTGGCGAGGGCCTTGGCGGCGAGCTTGATCTGCTTGGCGTTGCCCTCGACGGTCGGCTGGTAGCCGGGCAGGCTCACGCTGTCGATCGGGTCGTAGTCGATATCGACGCGCGAGAGGTCCTGGGGGACGTCGACGAGCACCGGGCCCGGCCGGCCCGTGCGGGCGATGTGGAAGGCCTCGGAGATTGCGCGCGGGATCTCGCGCGGATCCTGGATCAGGATCGAGTGCTTGACCACCGGCATCGTGATGCCGGTCGTGTCGGCCTCCTGGAAGCCGTCGGTGCCGATCAGCTCGGTGCGAACCTGGCCGGTGACGAACACCGTCGGCACCGAGTCCATCATCGCGTCGGCGATCGGGGTGACGAGGTTGGTCGCCCCCGGACCGCTCGTGGCGAGCGCCACGCCCACGCGCCCGCTCGCCTTGGCGTACCCCTCGGCGGCGTGGCCGGCTCCGGCCTCGTGGCGGCAGAGGACGTGGCGCACGCCGCCGTCGTAGAGGGCGTCGTAGGTGGGCAGGTTCGCCCCACCGGGGAGCCCGAAGACCGTGTCGACGCCCTCGGCCTTGAGGCACTCGACGATGGCATCGACGGCTCGCATGTGACGGACTCCTTCTGGGACGGCGGGCTGGGACGGCGCGACGGGCGCGCGCCCGCGCGCGAGGGCGTCCACTGTAGCACCGGCCTCCTGTCCGGCATGGGACCCTGAGTCCGCGGGTGGACGAGCTCAGGGGGCGGTCGCGGGCATTTCGACCGGCTCGGCGACCGGCCAGTCGAGGTCCTCCCCGCAGCGCATGCAGACCTGGTCGCTCAGCTTGATCACGTTCCGGCACGTGGGACACGCCCGCCGCGGCTCGTTGCGCTCGACGCGGGCGAGCAGCGCGGCCATGATGCCGATCCCGAACGTGCAGGCCCCGATCACGAACCACAGCAGGAACGAGCCGCCCTTGATCTTGCCGATGACGCCCGCCGACAGGCCGAGGAAGAAGCAGATGACGATCAGCTCGGTGCCACCGCCCATGGCCCGGATTATCGCAGCGCCGACCGGAGCGATCGCCCGAACGGCCGCCCGCGATGCCTAGCCCATTCCCGCCATCGCCTCCCTCCCGCGCTCCTCGATCTCCTCGGGCGTGAGGTCCTCGGTGTGCGTGGCGATCTCCCACTCGTGGCCGAACGGATCGGCGATCTTGCCGTACCGGTCGCCCCAGAACATGTCGTCGACGGGCATCGTCACCGTGGCTCCGGCGTCGACCGCCTGCTGGACCACCGCATCGACGTCCTCCACGTACATGAACACGCCCACGCTGGTGCCGCCGAGCTCCTTCGGCGGCCGGCACGTCGACTGCGGGAACGGATCGGCGAGCATCATCACCGAGCCATTGATCTCGATCTCGGCGTGCGCGATCATGCCGTCGGGGCCCTCCATGCGCGCACGCTCGCGCGCCCCGAAGGCCCGCGTGTAGAACTCGATCGCGTGAGCCGCGTCGTCGACGGACAGAGACGGGATGAGGCTCTCGTATCCCGGCGGAATCGGCTGTGCGGGCATGATCTCCTCCAGTTCGGTCGTGGTCGAGCCGAGGTCGATCGTAACCCGATCGACTGGCCGGGCGCTCGCGGGTCTCCTCCCAGGACCCGCGAGGCCGGCCGACGGTCGGTCCGCGAGCCCGCGCATCATCCCCCTACCATTGCTCCCTCCCCCCGCTCGGCTCCCCCCGAGGAGGCGAGCTCCCCGACGAGAGCCCAGACGACCCGGTGATCGAACTGGGTCCCGGCGCACCGCTCGAGCTCGCCGAGCGCCTCCGTCCACCTCTTGGGTCGTCGCTGGGTAGGGCCGGGCCGAGGTCATCGCGTCGAAGGCATCGCACGCGAAGACGATCCGGCTCGCCAGCGGGATCTCCTCGCCCGCCAGCCCGTCCGGATACCCCCGCCCGTCCCACCTCTCGTGGCACGAGCGCACGAGCGGCCCGACGCCGGCGACGGCGGGAAGCGCGGCGACGATCCGCTCCCCCACGACCGTGTGCTGACGCACGAGCTTCCACTCCTCGTCATCGAGCGGACCCTGCTTGTCGAGGATCTCGTCGGGTAGCGCCAGCTTGCCGACGTCGTGGAGCTCGGCGGCGTGGATCACCCCCCTGAGCTCGACCGGCTCGAGGCCGAGGCGCCTGCCGACCGCGCGGGCGAGCGCCGCGACCCCCGCGGAGTGGCGATGGAGGTGGTCCTGATGCTCGCCCAGCGCCCTGACGAGGAGATCACGGCTCCGCCGGCGTCCGACCCGCTCCAGGCCACGGCGGCGAAGGGGCCGAAGCCCCGTGGTCGGCAACCGGGTCCCCCAGGAGGTACCCGCGAGGCGGTCCACTCTCTTCCGGCGCGCCCGCCTCCCCGCCGGAGGGGTCGGGTCCGCGCTGGGGCTCGGGCCGGTGTCGGC
>JACCUC010000195.1 GCA_013812065.1 Thermoleophilaceae bacterium
GCCCGGCACGGTCGTGCCGCCGCTTCGCAGGCGCCGGGAGGCGGCCCGCGCGGCGCGGGCGACGGCGAGCTTGGCCGCGAGCACTACGCCTGGCGTGCGTGACCTCGAATCGAGTCGACTGCGGCACGGGCGGCCTCGAGCGCGCTCCAGTAGGCGTCCTCGGGGTCGGCGTCGCCGGCGGACGGCGGGCTGTGGAGATCGAGCCCGTCCGGCTTGCTGGCGCCGTCGGCCTCCAGCTCGTGCACCTCCCAGCCGTAGGCCGGCGATCGATCCGAATCGCGAGGCCGTAGCTTGTGGATCGTCACGTCGAGCCGGCACGTCGCCACCAGGGCGCGCACGGTTACGCCGCCGGGCGCGTCGGGCCGGGCCAGTCCGCGGACGGGCTCGAGCGTGCGCTCGGTCGTCAGCACCGCGATCCGATCGGCGCAGTCCACCCCGAGGGTCCTCTCAGCCGGAGGACGCCGCGGGCGCCGCCAGGTCGCGCCGGGCCTCGGTGCCGGCGGCCGTTTCGCCCGATGACGCCGCGATCGACGTGGCGCCAGCGCGACTGAGCGGCTCGCAGTGCAGGCGGCGGTCGTCTGAGGTCAGGCAGCGCCCAGTGGCGAGCTCGAACTGCCAGCCGTGGAGGGTGCAGGTGAGGATGCCGTCCTCGACGACGCCGAAGCGGGTGAGGTCGGCCTTCAGGTGGGGGCACCTGCGCTGGACGAGGAAGTCGCCGCACTCCCACATCTGCTGCTCCTGGAACTGCTCGGCGTAGTAGCCCTCGGCGTACTGGACGCGCTCCTCGGTCAGGGTCTTGAAGAAGTTGTAGACGTACTCGTTGAACGGGCCCTTGCGCTCGGCCTCGAAGCGGCACGATAGGAAGAGCTGGTTGATCCAGTCCTCGTAGCGGTTGACGATGCAGGACTCGACGAGCGCCGGGTCGACGCCGACCCGGTACTCCCACTCCTCGCCGCACCACGGGTACACACGCCGCTGCTGGAAGTCGATCACCGTGGCCTGCTCACCGCAGTCGAGCAGGAGCCGCCCGTTGACCCCGACACATGTCATGTCGGCCTGCTCGAGCAGCGGCTCGAACCACTCGCGCAGGGACGCCGCAATGTCGACCTGGCCGCGCGGCCAGGATGCCTTGGCCGCCTCGATCGCGGGCTGCTCGCGTGCCTTGTAGGCCTCGAGGTAGACCCGCTTGTCGGCGAAGATGGCGGCGATCTCGTCGTCGGGGAACGGGTGCGCGAGGGTGCACGTGCCGTCGGTCAGCATGGCCGTGCTGCGCGGGATCAAGCCCCGTCCGCCTTCTCGGCCGTGCTCGGCGAGATACTCGAGGAAGACCGTCTGGTCCGGAAAGATGTTCGCCGGATCGCGGTCGAAGTCGTTGAAGTGAAAGAGGTCGTCGTCGAGGAAGCACGGCGGGCCGGCGGAGGGAAAGACGAAGTCGGCACCGATCTGCTCGACGTAGCGCAACGCGCGCTTCATCTGGTTGTCGCGCTTCTGGCGCCCGAGCATCTCCTTGCGCTTCTCGGGGAAGCGGTAGACCATCGGGTACCAGATGGCGCCCGAGAACTGGAGGAAGTGGGCGTCGTAGGGGCCGAGGGCCTCGAGAGCGTCGAGGTCGAGCGGACGCGAGTCGTTCTGGTCGAAGATCCGCGACTCGCCGTCGTCGAGGATCAGGCCCGAGTCGCCGAGCGGGCCGTCGGTGGGCGCGACCGCCGCTGTGATCGTGACGGTGAGGCCGTCGAGCTCGACCGGCTCGAGGTTTCGGGTGTGGACGAACCGCGTGAAGCCGAGGTCGCGCAACGCCCGCTCCATCAGCGGCAGCGGGTAGTCGGGCAGCAGCACGGTGGTCTCCTTCGACACGTGGGCGCGCAGGAAGCGGGGGTCGAAGTGGTCGTGGTGGAGGTGTGAGACGTAGAGGTAGGTCGGGCTCCCGATCCGCTCGAGGTCGATCTCACGGTTGCTCGGGAACGGGAACCACGACTCGAAGTAGGCGGCGTTGAACCACGGATCGCTGAGAACCGAGCCGTAGCGGGTCTCGACGAAGAGCCCGGCGTGACCTACCGAGGTGACGCGCACCTGCGCGAGTCTAGATGGCCGAGTCCACGGCACTGCGTGCGTTCGTGGGCGCACGTCGCGGCGCGCGGGTCTTGGCCTGGGCCTCCGGCCTGGCCGAGACGGCGCAAGACTCCGGTCGCTCCGGAAATCCCCGCGTCGGCGTCCGCTAGACTGCCGCCCCGCAGAGGGCGCTCGACTCGTCCGCGCGCAAGTCCACGGCCGGCGGCGAAGGGGTCGGGCTTCCGGAGCGAGCGCGCTCGGTCAGATTTGCGCGCACGACGCCAGGCGGCGGCCAGTTTCAACACACGATATGGGCTTTTTCTCCTACCTCACCGGCTTCGGCGGACGCGACATGGCGGTCGACCTCGGCACGGCCAACACGCTCGTCTACGTGCGGGGACGCGGGATCGTCCTCTCCGAGCCCTCGGTCGTGGCGATCGACTCCCGCAACGCCGATGTACACGCCGTCGGCATCGAGGCCAAGCGCATGCTCGGCCGCACGCCCGGGACGATCTCGGCCATCCGCCCGCTCAAGGACGGCGTGATCGCCGACTTCGACGTGACCGAGCAGATGTTGCGCCACTTCATCCAGAAGGTGCACCAGAACCGGTGGGCCCACCCGCGCGTCGTGGTCTGCGTGCCGAGCGGCGTGACCGGAGTCGAGAAGCGCGCCGTCGAGGAGGCCTGTCTCTCCGCGGGCGCCCGCCAGGCCTACCTGATCGAGGAGCCGATGGCGGCCGCGATCGGCGCCGGCCTGCCCGTCGGCGAGCCGACGGGGAGCATGGTCGTCGACATCGGCGGCGGCACGAGCGAGGTCGCGGTGATCTCGCTCGGTGGGATCGTCGTCTCCCATTCCCTGCGGATCGGCGGCGACGAGCTCGACGAGGCGATCACCAATTACGTCAAGCGCGAGTACAAGCTCATGATCGGCCAGCAGACCGCCGAGGAGGTCAAGCTCGAGATCGGCTCGGCGTTCCCGCTCGGCGACGAGGTGCAGGCCGAGATCCGTGGCCGCGACCTGGTCTCGGGCCTGCCCAAGAACGTCGTGCTAACGAGCGAGGAGGTCCGCGTCGCGCTCGAGGAGCCGATCCAGCAGATCGTCGACGCCGTCAAGGAAACCCTCGACCGTACCCCGCCCGAGCTCGCGGCCGACATCATGGACCGCGGGATCATGCTCGCCGGCGGGGGATCGCTGCTTCAGGGCCTCGACGAGCGCCTGCGCGAGGAGACGCAGATGCCCGCGCACCTCGCCGAGTCGCCGCTCACGTGCGTCGCCGTAGGGTCCGGGCGCTCGTTGGAGGAGTTCGAGGCGATCCACCGCTCGAACAAGAACAACTCCCGACCGCGCCGGCGTCCGTAGCCCGGCGCGCCCCGAGGCGTGTACGACCGCAAGACGATCCGGCGCCGGCGGGGGGTGCTCGCAGTTTTCGTCGTCGCCTCGGTCGCCCTGATCACGGTCTGGTTCGGCGAGCCGGTCACCGGGACCCTGCACGTCCTCCAGCGCGGCGCCCAGGAAGTGCTGTCCCCGATCCAGAGCGGGGCGAGCCGGGCGCTCAAGCCCTTACGTGACGCGATCGGCTGGACGGGAGACACCCTCTCGGCCAAGGGCGATAACGACCGTCTGAGGGCCGAGGTCGGACGGCTGCGCCGCGAGCTCGCGACGACCCAGACCGCTCGCCGCGACGTCGAGCAGCTGTCGGGATTCGCCGAGATCGCCCGCGCGGACGGCTTTCCCCAAGGGACGGCGCCGGTGACCGCCCGTGTGATCGCCCGCTCGCCGACCGTGTGGTGGTCGAGCGTGCAGGTCAACAAGGGCTCGAGCGACGGGCTCGAGGTCGACCAGCCCGTGATCACCGGCGACGGGCTCGCCGGCAAGGTGACCGCCGTGACCGGCGGCACGGCCACCGTGACGCTGATCACCGACGAGCGCAGCTCGGTCTCTGCGCAGGTCATGCCGGCGGGCGCCGACGGGATAGTCCGGCCCAAGGTCGGCGATCCAGACGATCTGCTGCTCGACTTCGTCGAGAAGGGCGGTCGCATCAAGAGCGGCCAGACGGTCGTGACCTCCGGCTTCACGGCCTCGCCCGGGCTCGAGTCGCTCTTCCCCCGCGGGATTCCGGTCGGTAGGGTCAAGAAGGTCGACCGCTCGGAGCTCGACATCTACCAGACCGTCCACATCGATCCCTTCGCCGAGCTCAAGCGGATGGACTTCGTCCAGGTTCTGACCGCCGCCCGCCCGGGCGCGCGCGCCGAGGTTCCGAGTCAGTGACGCTCTCGCACCAGGCGGCCCTGCGCGTCGGCCCGCTGGTGCTCGCGGCCGTGCTGTTGCAGGTCTCGGTGGTGGCCCAGGTGACGATCCTCGGCGGGCGGGCCAACCTGATCCCGGTGGTCGTCGCCGCCCTGGCGCTGCTCGGCGGGAGCGTGGCGGGCGCCACGGCGGGCTTCGCCGCCGGACTCCTGCTCGACCTCGCGATGGGCATGAGCCTCGGCGGGTCGTCGCTCGCGCTCACCGGAGTCGGCTACGGGGTCGGGCGCTTCGGGGAGCTGCGTGACGTTTCGCACGGGCTGCTGCCGATCGCCGTGGCCGCGGCGGCCACGGCAGGGTACGACGTCGCCTACGGCGCGATCACCTTCATGCTCGACATCGGCGCCAGCATCAGCGCGCTCGTGCTCCGAGACATGCTGATGGCAATCCTCCTGAACGCCGCGCTTGCGCTGCCTCTGTTCGCGCTCGTGCGCCGGATCGTGCGGCCGGTCGTCGCGGCCGGTCGCCTCGAGCCGCGCCGGCGCGGGCGGACCCGCGAGAGCGGGCCGCTCGGCCTGCGCGGGCTCGACGTCTCGGGGAGGTAGAGATGTACCTCGACGACCGCCGCCCGACGATCACCCCCGCGCTCGCCTTCCGCGTGGCGGTCCTCGGCGGGATCGCCTTCCTGATGTTCAGCGTGATCTTCTTCCGCCTGTGGTACCTGCAGGTGCTCTCGGGCGATCGCTACGTCGCCGAGGCCAACGACAACCGGGTGCGCGACATCAAGGTGCAGGCCCCGCGTGGCCAGATCGTCGACCGCGAGGGCCGCGCCCTCGTCGACAACCGCACCGCCCTGGCCGTGAAGGTCACCCCGGCGGAGCTGCCAAAGCCGGGCGCCGCCCAGGACGACCTCTACGGGCGCCTCGGCGACGTGCTGCGCCGCTCACCGCGGCGGATCCGCGAGGACGTCGACGAGCAGCTCGCCGCCGTCCCGTTCTCCGCGGCGACGGTCAAGCAGGACGTCGACCTGCCGGTCGTGCAGTACCTGCTCGAGAACGGCGACGACTTCCCGGGCGTGACCGTCGAGCGCGTGTTCCTGCGCCGCTATCCCTACGACGAGGTCGGCGCCCACCTGTTCGGGACCGTGGGGGAGGTCACCAAGGAGCAGCTCGACGAGGACGACTACAGCGGAGCCGAGATGGGCGACCGGGTAGGCCAATCCGGGGTCGAGGCGACCTACGACAGCTACCTGCGCGGGCGCAACGGCGCCACGCGCGTGCAGGTCGACGCCATGGGCACGCTGACGGGCTCGCTGTCGGCCAAGCAGCCAAGAGCCGGCAGGCAGCTTCGCCTCGGGGTCGACCTCAAGGTGCAGCGGACGGGGCATGAGGCGCTCGGCGAGGGGCGCCGGGGCGCGTTCGTGGTCATGGACGTCAAGGACGGCGAGGTCCGCGCGCTCGGCTCGACCCCCTCCTACGACCCGAACCTGTTCGCGAAGTCGATCAAGCAGTCGGACTACGACCGCCTGAGCGACCCCCTCAAGGGCAACCCGCTCTCGAACCGCGCGATCCAGTCCCTCTACCCGACGGGCTCGACCTTCAAGCTGATCACCGCGACGGCGGGCCTCGAAGGCGGGCTGATCGACCCCGACACCCCGATCTCGGATCCCGGCTCGCTCAACGTCGGGGGGACCGTGTTCAAGAACGCCGGCGGTGCGGTCAACGGCGTCATCGCTCTGCGTCAGGCGCTGTCGGTCTCGAGCGACGTCTTCTTCTACAAGCTCGGCCTCGAGGCCAACGGCGAGGGTGACGGTCTCGGCATCCAGCGCTGGGCGCGCCGCCTCGGCTTCGGCCGCAAAACGGGCATCGACCTGCCGAACGAGCTCCCCGGGCTCGTGCCGAGCCCGAAGTGGCGCGCGAAGGCCAACCGCGAGGGGATCGGCGACGGTCGTCCGTGGTCGTCGGGCGACAACATCAACCTCTCGGTCGGCCAGGGCGACCTCCAGGCCAATCCGCTCCAGCTGGCGGTCGCGTACGCGACGGTGGCCAACGGGGGCCGGGTGGTGACCCCCCACCTCGGCAAGCGGATCGAGGATGCCGACGGGCGCGTGCTCCAGGAGCTGCCGAGCCGGGGTCGCCGTCGCGTCGACATCGAGCCCGAGCACCGCGACGCCATCCTCGACGGACTGCGGTCGGCGGCGAGTGAGTCGGGAGGCACCTCCGCCGACGTGTTCAAGGGCTTCCCGATCCCGGTCGCCGGCAAGACGGGCACCGCCGAGAAGGGGCTCGGTCGCCCCGACCAGTCGTGGTACGTCGCGCTCGCTCCGTATCCCAACCCGCGGTACGTGGTCGCCGTTACCGACGAGGCGGGCGGGTTCGGCGCCGAGACCGCCGCCCCCGCCGCTCGCCGAATCCTCGCCTCGCTGTTCGACGTACGCGGGCAGGAGAAGAAGGTCGTCAAGGGCGACAGCCGCACGTTTTGACAGGATGCCCTCATCGCTGGACCCCTCTGCGCCGCGAGCGGCGCTAGGGTGCCACCAGCCCATGTACGCAAGTCCCGTGAAGCAAGCCGGCAGCGATGTGCGCCCGCCTCGAGCCGGGCTCGCGGGGCTCGACCTCGTCCTGCTCGCGGCCGCGCTCGGGCTCGTCGCGGTCAGCGTCTACACGCTCACCATGGCCACCCAGGACGACGTTCCGGGCAGTCCGCTCTACTACGTCGTCCGCCAGGCCATCTACGGGGTCGTCGGCGTGGGGCTGATGCTCGCGGTCGCGCGGCTCGACATCTCGCGCCTGCGCGAGCATCAGCGGGTCATCTACGTGACGATGGTCGGCCTGATCGCGCTCGTGTTCGTGTTCGGCGTCGCCGCGCGCGGATCGAAGCGCTGGATCGAGCTGCCGTTCTTCCGCTTCCAGCCGTCGGAGCTCGGCAAGGTGCTGCTGATCGTCGCCCTCTCGGCGTTCGTGGTCGATCGGGTCCGTCGCCTCGGCGACCGCGAGGTGACCGGCCGGATCGTCCTCCTGGCGCTCTTCCCCGCCGTGCTCGTGGTCGCCCAGCCCGACCTCGGCAGCGGGCTCGTGTACCTCGCGATCGCCGTTGTGATCATGTTCGTGGCGGGCACCAAGTGGACCCATCTCGCGTCGCTCGCGGGCCTGGCAACGGCTTCGGTGGTGATCGCCCTGCTCATCGCTCCGGCGGTGGGCGTCGAGGTGCTCAAGCCCTACCAGGTCGACCGTCTCACGGCGTTCGTCAACCCCACCGAGGACCCACAGAAACAGGGGTACCAGCTGAGGCAGTCGATCACCGCGATCGGGGCCGGTCAGAAGCTCGGCCGCGGTACCGAGGGTGCGACCCAGACGCGGCTCGACTTCCTGCCCGAGCACCACACCGACTTCGTGTTCTCGGTGGTCGGGGAGCAGTTCGGCTTCCTCGGCGCCGCGCTAGTCTTGTCGCTCTACGCGCTCCTACTATGGAGAGCGCTCCGTATCTTGACCTCGGCGAAGAACCTGTACGGCACGCTGGTCGCCAGCGGCGTCACCGCGATGCTGATGTTCCAGGTCTTCGTCAACGTCGGCATGACCATAGGCATCATGCCGATCACCGGCGTGCCCCTCCCGCTCATGAGCTATGGAGGCTCGTCGGTCTTCGTGACCCTGCTCGCGATCGGCCTGCTCCAGTCGGTGAACGCGCAAGCGCGCGCGACGGAGCTCGCCAAGGCGCGAGAGCTAGCAGCCGCATAGGCATAGGAGATGAACCTTCTCAGTGAGAAAGCAAGTGCTCGTCGCGGTCGACCGCGGCGAAACCAGAGTCGGCATCCTCGAGGCAGAGGGAGAGCCGCAAGCCGTTCCGACGGCTGACGCGCAGGTCAGCAAGGACGGAGGGAATGGTGCCCGGCGTCGCCGCGGCCGTCGTGGTCGCGCGGGCGCGGTCGCCGCAGGCGCCGAAAGGGTTGAGAGTGCCAACGGCTCCCCGTGGCGCGCCGCCGAGCTCTACGTCGAGCGCCGCGGCCGTCGTTCGATCGTCGGCAACATCTACAAGGGGCGCGTCGACAACGCCCTGCCCGGACTCGAGGCCGCCTTCGTCGACATCGGCCTCGAGAAGAACGGCTTCCTGCACGTCGACGACATCGTCATGCCGGGCGTCGAGGTTCAGCGCCGGGGTCGAGGAGGCGGAAAGGGCCAGAAGATCGCCCAGCTGCTCAAGCCCGGCCAGGAGATCCTCGTGCAGGTGGTCAAGGATCCGCTCAAGACCAAGGGCGCCCGCCTCTCCATGGAGCTTTCGATTGCCGGGCGCTATCTGGTCTACGTGCCCAACGGGGAGGGGGTGGGGGTCTCCCGCCGCCTCGACGACCGCGAGCGCGAGCGCCTGCGCCGGGCGGCCAAGGGGCTCGAGCTCGGCGAGGGCGGCGCGATCGTCCGCACCGCGGCCCAAGGAGCGTTGCGCGACGACTTCGAGCGCGAGATCCGCTACCTCCACAAGCTGCACGAGATCCTCGAGCAGCGCACCCGGGAGAGCCAGGCTCCCGCGATGGTCTTCCAGGAGGCCGACCTCTCGGTCCGGGTGGTCCGCGACATCTTCTCGGCCCAGTTCGAGCGCGCGGTCGTCGACGACGAGGGCCAGCACCGCAGACTGACCTCGTTCTTCACCCGCACCGCACCCGAGCTTGTGGACCGCGTCGAGCTCTACACCGGCGAGGAGCCGCTGTTCGAGCACTTCGGCGTCGAGGAGGCGGTGACCTCGACGCTCAGCCGCCGGGTCGACCTTCCCTCGGGCGGCTCCCTGGTGATCGACTACGCCGAGGCGATGACCGTGATCGACGTCAACTCGGGCTCGTTCACCGGCCGCGGGCGCGGAGCGCGGCTCGAGGACACGATCACCCGCACGAACCTCGAGGCCGCCTCCGAGGTCGTGCGCCAGCTGCGCCTGCGCGACATCGGCGGAATCATCGTCATCGACTTCATCGACATGGCACGGGCTCGCAACCGCGACCAGGTGCTCAAGGTGCTGCGCGAAGCTCTCGACGAGGACCGTACGAAGACCTATGTGGTCGAGATCTCCCCGCTCGGACTCGTCGAGATGACGCGCCAGAACGTGACCGACGGCGTCCGCGAGATCCTCACCAAGGAGTGTCCGACCTGCGTGGGCGAGGGCGTCGTGCTCTCCGAGGAGACGGTGGCTCTCCACGTCGAGCGGCGTCTGCGCGAGCTCGTCGCGGAGCGGTCGCAGCCGGAGGCGTTCCTGATCGCCGTGCATCCCGCCGTGGCCGGCGCGCTCCTGCGGGCACCGGGCGTTCCTCCCGTGATCGAGCTCGAGCAGGAGGTCGGCCGTCACTTCCACTTCGAGGGCTCCGAGTCGCTGCCGATCGGTCACTTCGAGGTCATGCTCGAGGGCTCACGGGAGGAGGTAGAGGAGCGCGCTCTGCCGTTCCAGACCGGCCAGGAGGTGCTCGTGACCATCGAGGAGCCGCACATGTACAACGACGACGACGCGGTGGCCAAGGTTGACGGCTACATCGTCTCGGTGACCGGTGCGGGGCGCCTGATCGGCGAGCAGCGGCTCGTCCGTATCGAGCGCGTTGGGCGCGCCGCCGCCGACGCGTCGCTCGTGGATTCCGCGGACGGCGCCGAGCCGGCCGGCGCGGGCGACGACGACGATCGGTCGGCGCGCCGCAGCCGGCGCCGCGGGCGCGGCTCACGCTCGCACGCCGACGCGGTGGCCGAGGGAGCGGACTAGGCTAGATCGGGGATCCCTTTTTGGCCTTCTTCAACCGGTCAGTCAGGTAGCGCAGTCCGATCAGGCTCATAAGGGCGCCGGTGGCCGCGACCTCCTCGACGGGGTCGACGAGGATCTGGGCGAGCGGAAAGCCGAAGACGCCGACCCGTGCGCCGAGGCGAAAGTCGCGCAGGGCGCTCAGCGCGACGCAGGCAACGAGGCAACCGAGCGCGGCGAGCGGGGCGAGGACGAACGCCCCGCCCGCGAAGGTCATCACCGACTTCCCGCCCCGAAAGCCCGCGAACATGGGCAGTGCATGTCCAACCATCGCCGCCGCTACGCCGACATAGACCCCGGGAACGCCGCCGAGCGCCAGGCCGGCCAGTCCCCCGAGGATCCCCTTGAGGCCGTCGCCAATGAAGACCGGCGCGGCCGCGCCCCCACCGAGCTGCTCCATGGCGTTCCACGCGCCGGGGTTGCGATCGCCGACCGTGCGCAGGTCGACGCCGTGGGCGCGGCCGACCGCAAGCGCGACCGGAAGCGAGCCGACCAGGTAGCCGATAATCGCCGCGAGCACGAGTCCCACCGTTGATCGCCTCCTTTCACCTCATCCGCTATCCGCGCGCCACGGCCCCCGACGGATTCTCCCGCATGGCCTTCGACCGGCCGCTCCTGCGGCGAACGCAAGGCCTCGACTTCTGGCGGTTGATGGGCACGGGGCGCGGCCGGACGATGACCCTGGGCGCAGACCTCCGGCGCTGGGCCCTGTTCGCGGTCTGGGACGAGGAGGCGGCGCTCGCCGACTTCCTCGCCGCGTCGCCGGTCGCGGCACGCTGGCGCGATCTTGGCCGCGAGGCGTGGCACGTGCGCCTCGAGCCGGTCCGGTCGCACGGAGCGTGGGGCGGGCGCAACC